>CAZOVC010000041.1:0-2133 GCA_964583485.1 uncultured Candidatus Saccharibacteria bacterium | reverse complement strand
GGCGAAGATACCGTTATCCTTATGGAAAAGCATTTGAGTTTTGGAAAAACATTGAGACGTTTGTTTTTAATATAATGTCCCGGATTATCGGAGCAATACTAAGAACTGTTTTTATAATCATTGGTTTAGCAACAGAATCCCTAATAATCTTAATGGGAATAATTATATTTTTAGGATGGTTAGTTTTGCCATTCTTTTTAATTCTGGGATTAATTTTCGGAATTAGTCTTTTGTTTTGATGTTTGATTTAAAAAAGGCGAAAATATATCAGGCAGTAAGGTGGGGCAGATTGTTAAGATATGCTGGATTTTTAAAGAAACTATTTTTTGTTTTGTTTATTTTTTTATTTTTAATATTTCTTTACGGGTTTATTCCAGAGAACTTTTCTAAGGAAACTAATAAGATTTTATTAGGATTGTCAATAATTTTTCTTGTTTTATTTTTAGGTTCTTGGCTCAAAGAAAGTTTTTTCAATCAGAAACTAAAACATCCCAAAATTAAACCGGGAGAAGACAATTTAGCTGAATTTTTAAGCTTTGAAGCGGCTAAAGCAATTAATAAATCTATAAGTTCAACCCATCTTTTTTATCTTCTTTTAAGAGATAATCCTAAGTTAAATTTTGTTTTCTCGCGAGTTCTTTTGAATTTGAAAGATATTAAAAATCAATTAAAGGATTATCTTAATTCTAAAAATTCAGAAAGTTTTGAGAATGTAATTCTTAAGGCCTTGGAAATAGGGCGAGAGAAAAATCATGTTAGAATTCAAATAGGGGATATTTTATCTGCTCTTGCTGAAAATGATGTGATTTTTAAAGGAATTTTAAATGAGAATAAATTAAAAAAAGAAGATATTGAGAATTTAACTTGGTGGCTGGAAAATATTGAAGAGAAAATCAGAAATAGAAAAAAAATCTGGGAATATGAAAATTTAGCAAAAAGAGGAACTCTGGCCAAAGAATGGACAGCTGGCTATACAATAACTTTGGATAGATATTCCAAAGATTTGACTAATTCAATCAGGAAGAAGGATTTGGAATTTGTTGGCCATAAAGAAGAAGTAAAAATAGCAGAAAGAATTTTAGCCAGAGGAGAGATTAACAACGTTTTAATAATTGGAGAGCCGGGCACTGGCAAAAGAAGCATGGTCTATGCTTTAACTCAGAAGAGCTTGTTAGGTAAAAGTTTGCCCGGAGTGAGTTACAAAAGAGTAGTTGAATTAGATATGCCAGCTCTTTTGGCTCAGATGGAAAGTTCAGAAAAAGTAGAGTCCGTTTTAGACAAAATCTTTCAAGAAGTAGTTTTAGCAGGCAATATTATTTTACTGATTGACGGGCTTCATAATTATATCGGCCGGGATCCCGGCCCAGGAATAATTGATATTTCCGGAATTATCGCTCCTTACTTGCGTTTTCCTCAATTTCAAATTATAGCTCTTACTGACTATGAAGGACTGCATAAATATATTGAAAGAAATTCTTCTGTTTTGTCTCTTTTTGAGAAAATTGAGGTTTCAGGAATCTCTCCAAGGGAGACATTAATTCTTTTAGAATATCTGACCTTTTTTCTTGAGAAAAAGCATAAAATTTTTATCTCTTATCCTGCTATTCGGGAAATAGTTTCTTTGACTGACCGTTATTTTCCCTCTCTTCATTTTCCAGAAAAAGCTATAGACATTTTAGATGAAGCAGCGGTTTATGTTGGAAGCTCAATAAAAGAAAAAATTGTCTTGCCAAAACATATAGCTAAAATTATTACTGAAAAGACCGAGATTCCAGTAGGGGATATAGAAACAAAAGAAAGAGAGGTTTTACTTAATTTAGAAAGCTTGATTCATCAAAGAATTATTAATCAAGACCAGGCAGTTAAGGAAGTTTCCTTTGCTTTGCGCAGAGCCAGGTCAGAGATTACAGTTAAAAAAGGTCTAATGGGCGGTTTTCTGTTCTTAGGTCCAACTGGAGTTGGCAAAACAGAAACTGCCAAGTCCTTAGCGCAATTCTATTTCGGTTCAGAAAAACGAATGATACGGCTTGATATGTCAGAGTTTCAAGATATAAAAGATATTCCCAGATTGATCGGCTCTTCAGATGGAACCGGACTTTTAACTATGCCAGTTAGAGAAAATCCTTTTTCTCT
>CAZOVC010000040.1:0-2135 GCA_964583485.1 uncultured Candidatus Saccharibacteria bacterium | reverse complement strand
G
Source organism: uncultured Candidatus Saccharibacteria bacterium (assembly GCA_964583485.1). Classification (GTDB taxonomy): domain Bacteria; phylum Patescibacteriota; class Minisyncoccia; order Minisyncoccales; family GWA2-38-27; genus JAUWYA01. The sequence goes on along the minus strand of CAZOVC010000040.1, from coordinate 2,134 downwards.
AATTAAGGCAAAAATAGTTAAGAATAAAGTGGCTGCTCCTTTTAAAGTTACTGAGTTTGATATTTATTACAATGAAGGAATATCATATATAGCAGATCTTTTGAATTTTGGATTAAAACAGGACATTATTAAGAAATCAGGAAGCTGGTATCAATATGATAACCAGAAATTAGGACAGGGAATGGAGGGAGCAAAGGCATTTCTAAAAGAAAATCCTCAAATAATAAAAAAGCTCAAAAAAGCTATTATTGAGCAAGCCCCCACACCATAATAAAGGTTCCTTGTTTGGTTGTGGGGGCAGGCATAGTTTTTTATTTGGTCGTAGCAGATAATAGTCCGAGGTGTCGGGCTCTTTTTATTGCTTTAGATACTTGTCTTTGGTGTTTAGAGCAGACACCGGTTCTTTTTCTTGCCCTGATTTTACCCAAACCAGAAACAAACCTCTTCAGAAGTTCTGTATTTTTAAAATCAATTTCTCTGATATTTCTTTGGCAAAAATAGCAATCCATAATTAAAGCGGGATGTCTTTTATATCAATTTCTTTATCTTGTTCCTTGTCTTGGTATTTGTCTTCTTCAATAATTGGAATATCTTCTTGCGGTTGGTTTTGTTTAATTGGAGAAAGATTTCTTGGCGCTAATTGTATGTTTTCAGCAATAATTTCTGTTCTGTATTTTCTATTGCCTGATTGGTCTTCCCAAGACCTTGTTTGGATTCTTCCTTCAATTAAAACTAAATTTCCTTTACGCAGATATTGGGAAGCGATTTCAGCTAACTTTCTCCATAGAACAATATTATGAAATTCCACTTTTTCTTGTTTTTGGTTTGTTTGCCGGTCAGTCCATACTCGATTGGTTGCCAATCCAAAACTGCAAACCATGTGACCCGAAGGAATGGTTTTTGCTTCTGGATCTTTGGTAAGACGACCAATAAGGATTACTTTGTTTAAATTCATTATAAATGCGATACTAATATACGAATGACATACCAATTATACTAATATTCGTATCATTGGTATGATGATTAGTATTATTGGTATCGCTCTATTGGTTAAGGATTTCTTCTATTTTTTTGTCAATTTCTTTTAATTCGACCTTTTCAGGTTCTTTGGTTTTCAGTTCAGACCTGGTTCGTTTTGGATAAAGGATCTTTTCAGAAAGATCTTTATTCAAAATCATATAACGGAGAATTTGGTTTTCCCCTTTTAATTTTTTTTCTAAATTCGCTATTTTTTCAGGATGAAAAGAAAAATTCAAAATAGATAAAAACGCTTCCCCCTTTGCCTTTATTCGGCAGCCAAGTTTTGTTTTAGATGGTTCTCTTGTTTTTTTTATAGCGCCTTTTTCTTCCTGAATAAAGCTTTTTATCTTTTCAGAAAGATTTTTTAATTCTTCTCTAGAAACATCTGATGAAATTAAATAAGTTAATTCGTAATTTTTCATATTTTAATTCAAGATTATATGTTTATACAATAGCGAATCAAGGTTCTGACGAAGTCAGGTTTTTAAATCTTGAATTCAATTATATCTCCGTCTTGAACAATATATTCTTTTCCAACTATGGTATGAGAACCGGATTCAACTAATTTTTGCCAGGGAATCACTTCTGCTTTGATAAACTTTTCAGCAAAATCAGTATGAACTTTAGCTGCGGCTGTAATAACATCAGATCCTTTTTTTATAGTCCAAGCCCTTACTTCTTTTCCCCCAGTCGTAGTAAAGAAAGTAATTAGGTCTAATATATTGTAACAAGCCAGGATTAATTCGTCAAGCTTTGATTGGATTTTTAATTCTTCAACTTCTTCTGAAGATAAATCATTTATTTCTGATTCTGTTTTTAAATCAATTACCAAGCTATTTTTAACTTCAGGCAAATTTATATCATCTTCTTTAACGTTAAATAAATATATTTTCGGTTTTGAGCTTAAAACATTATCCTCAAGTTCTTGGTCTTTCATTTTCAACTCATTGTCTATTATCTCAATGCTTTCTTTGGGATTATTATTTTGATCAAAACATCTGATAACTTCAATTACTGCATCGCATGGCCTGATATGAGATAAAAACTGATTTCCCATTCCTTCTCCTTTATGGGCGTTTTTCACCAAACCAGCAATATCTATAAATTTAATTAT
>CAZOVC010000039.1:0-2309 GCA_964583485.1 uncultured Candidatus Saccharibacteria bacterium | reverse complement strand
TATTTGTTGATGGTTCAGGCATAGGCGATGTTGGAGAAATAGTTTTAAATGACCGTAAGAAATTAGCAGAAAACGGAATGTTTGTTATTGTGGCAGTTGTGGATAAAAAGACTGGTCAAGTTAAAGGTTCTCCTGATATAATATCAAGAGGATTCATATATTTAAGAGAATCAAAGGACTTGCTTAGCCAAACCAGAAGAAAAGTAGTCGGTATTGTGAATAAAACAACAGGAAGCGACCAAGCTGTTAACTGGGTTCATGTTAAAGATGAAATCAGAAATAAAATTGGCCAATTCCTATTTTCTAAAACCGAAAGAAGACCAATCATATTACCGGTTATAATTGAAGTATAATTTATGCGAATTTTGTCTGGTGTTCAACCAACAGGTTCAATACATATAGGGAATTATTTAGGAGCTATCAAGCAATGGATTGATTTCCAAGAAAAAAATGAATGCATCTTTTTCATTGCTGATTTACATTCTTTAACTATTCCTTACAAGCCGGAAGAACTGGCAAAAAATATCTTTCAAACAGCTATTGCTTATTTAGCAGTCGGTATTGACCCTCAAAAAAGTGTTTTCTTTGTCCAGTCAAATATCAAAGAACATACTGAACTTTGCTGGTTTTTAAATACTGTATGTCCGGTTGGCGAACTTCAAAGAATGACTCAATATAAAGAAAAGGCCAAACAATTTAAAGGAAATGTTAACCCCCACACCAAACGAAGTTATGGTGTGGGGGTTAATGCCGGCCTTTTGGTTTATCCTGTTTTGCAAGCAGCTGATATTTTACTTTATAAAGCGCAGGGGGTCCCAGTAGGCAAAGATCAAGTACAACATATTGAGTTAGCTAGAACAATTGCCAGAAAATTCAATCAAAGATTTGGCAAAACCTTTATTGAACCAAAATCTATACTTCCTAAATTAGGAGCTAAAATAATGGCTTTGAATAATCCTAAGCAAAAAATGTCAAAATCTTTAGGATCTCAAAGCTGTGTTTCTCTTTTTGAAAAACCAAAGGAAATCAAGAAAAAAGTAATGTCAGCGGTAACTGATACTGGAAAAATAATAAAATATGATCCGAAAAGAAAACCAGGCATTTCAAACCTTTTAACAATTTATAGTTTGTTCAGCAATAAATCAATCAGAGAAGTAGAAAAGAAATTTAAAGATAAAGGCTATGCTCAGCTTAAAAAATCTCTAGCCCAGCTTTTAATTGACTCTTTAGAACCTTTCCGTAGAAAAAGAAAAGAACTTCTTACTAGAGAAGTTTTTGTAAAAGAAACTCTTAAATTAGGCGCAAAAAGAGCCCAATCTATTGCCTCATCCACTATTTCTGAAACCCGCGCCAAAATGGGTTTAGCATAATTATAATTATTTTTCTTTTTTAATAAGAGCTGTGAGCTCTTTTTTCTTTTGGCTAAGAAGTTTAACACTACCAGCTTCAATTGTTAGACGAAGCAAGGGTTCTGTTTGGGATGGTCTAATATTAAACCACCAATTATCGTACTCTATTGTAACTCCATCTAAATAATCTTGTTTTCCATCTGAATATTTTTCTTTAACTTTATTTAATACTGCTTCCTTGTCTTTAACCTTAAAATTAATCTCAGCTCCTTTAGCATAAGGAGATAATTCTTTTGTAATTTCAGAAACCTTTTTATCTGTTTTTGAAATTATCTCTAAAAGAATTAAAAAAACAATAAAGCCAGAATCTAAATAATAATTATCCTTAAAACTGTAATGTCCTGATAGTTCCCCTCCCATTATCCCATTATTTTCCATCATACCTTTCTGAACATTAACAAATCCAACTTTGGTCCGAATGGGCTTACCTCCCCATTTTTTAATAAACTCTGGAACTGCTTTAGAACAAATCAAATTATATGTCACTCCTTTGCCTGGGTTTTTTTCTAAAAGATATTTAGCTAAAAGCAAAAGAGTAATATCTCCTCTAATAAAATTACCCAGTTCATCTATCAAGTAAATTCTATCAGCGTCTCCATCAAAAATGACGCCAAAATCTGCTTTTTCGTCTTTTACTGCCCTGCCAATTTGGTCGGTAGCTCCCTTTTGAAAGACATCTGAAGGATGAGCAGGAAAATTCCCATCCAATTCAAAATTCAAAGGAATGACTTTAATAGGCAGTTTTTCGGAAATTAGAGGAATTACTTTTCCGGCCATACCATTACCAGCATCAATTGCTACTTCAAAAGGTTCCATTTTTTTAACATCAACAAAAGAAAAAATATGATTAATATAGTCCTGCCAAATATCTAATTCTTTAATTTCTCCTTGTTTTGAAAC
>CAZOVC010000038.1:0-2452 GCA_964583485.1 uncultured Candidatus Saccharibacteria bacterium | reverse complement strand
ATTTTTAATTCCGGGATCTTATAATGCATTGGTATTATGATTCTGGGTTCAATCTGGGCCATTATTTTTACTGCCTCTGCGGCATCAATAGTATAAATTCCTCCAACAGGAATCATTAATATGTCAATATCGCCGATTTTATCAAGTTGGCTAGAAGTCAATTCTTTTTGGCCCAAATCTGATAAATGGCATAATCGTATTCCTTCTGTCTCAATAGTATAAATAGTTATGCTCCCTCTCTGCGTTCCTTGAGTATTATCGTGATAGCCAGAGATTCCTTGGATGAAAACCCCTTTTAAATCATATTCGCCAGGCCCTTTTACGATAAATGGCTGGCCAGAAACTGCTTTAAGATTATTATGGTCAGAATGGTCATGCGTAATTAAAACAATATCAGCCTGAAGTTTGGGAACCCTCAATCCAGCGCTTTCGTCAAAAGGATCAATCGCTATTGAAACGTGATTGTTTTTCCCTTGAGAGGAAGAAACTTGGAAACAACTTTGTCCGTACCAATTAATATTCATATGTTTTAATTTAAGAATATATATCTATACAATAGCGAATCAAGGTTATACCGAGCATTAGCGAGGTATGTTCTTATTTTATCATACCCTTAAATAATTTTCAATTTTTATTGCCTTTATCGAAAATTTATGTTATACATATTGATATATGGAAAAAATGACTGAAAAAAATGATTTATTAAAACCGCCGAAAATTGGCGAGATTGTCCAGGGAAAGATTGTTAATAAAGGTAAGGCCTCTATTTTTTTAGATTTGGGGGTTTGGGGAACAGGCATAATTTATGGTAGAGAGTTTTACGAAGCAAAAAACAAACTAAAAAACTTAAAAATCGGAGATAATGTTTTTACCAAAATAACTGACCTTGAGAATGAAGAAGGCTTTATTGAACTTTCTTTAACTAAAGCAGGTAAAGAGCTTGCCTGGGAAGAACTTTCCCAAAAAAAAGAAAACGATGAAACTATTAAAGTAAAGATTTCAGGAGCAAATAAAGGAGGGCTTTTGTCAGAAGTATCGGGAATTCCAGCATTCCTGCCTGTTTCTCAACTATCTCAAGCAAACTATCCAAAAGTAGAAGGAGGAGACAGCCAGAAAATCTTAACATCTTTGCAGAAATTTATTGGCAAGGAAATAGAAGTAAAGATATTTGACTTTGATCAAAAAGAAGAAAAACTTATTTTATCTGAAAAAGCAAAAGAAACCAAAAAAATAAAAGAGCTTTTGAAAAATTATAAAATAGGAGACGTGGTTGAAACAGAAGTTACCGGTATTGTAGATTTTGGGGTTTTTGTAAAATTTAACGCAAATAAAGCCGATGAAATTTTAGAGGGTCTCATTCATATTTCTGAATTAGATTGGCAATTAATTGAAAACCCTTCAGAAATAGTAAAACTGGGCCAAAAAGTTAAAGCAGAAATTATTGACATTTCAAAAGGAAAAGTTTCTCTATCTTTAAAAGCTTTGAAAAAAGATCCTTGGAAAGATATTGAAGAAAAATATAAAAAGAACGACATTGTAAAAGGAGAGGTAGCGAAATTCAATTCTTTCGGTGTTTTTATTAAAATTTCTCCTCAAATTCAGGGATTATGCCATGTTTCTGAGTTTGGTTCTCAGAAAAAAATGGAAGAAATCCTGAAAATTGGGGAAAAGCATGATTTTAAAATCTTGCTAATTGAGCCGGCTGAACACCGAATGACTTTAAAACTTTTACCCTGACACCAATGAAATTGGTAGTGAGGGCTTGACAAAATCTTTATATGGGTGTATAATGTAAACATCAAGAGTTAACCAGAAAGGAACTTAAAAATAGAAGAAAGGAGGTCGCATTATGGCGACTAAAGCGAATAACTATAAGACCTGTCTTGGTTGTGGCAATCGGTCCAGAAAAGAAAGCTGTATTCTTTGTCCTGATTGCGACAAAGCGTTTAATCTAGTTCTTGGCAGAAGTGTTAACGCCTTACTTTATGATCGAATAGATGAAGTTGTCCCAGTTCATGACAAATTTCAGTATGTCATTGATCTTGCTGAAGGCAATATCCCCAATCCGAACGGCCTAGAAATGGGCACCCTACGGTTTTTGGAAAAAAGAGCCAAAGAAGCAGAGGACGATTTACATCTAGAAGAAGGTATTCTCTGGGAAGAGGCCTGCAACGAAATAATGCAAAAAGTCAAAGACAAGAATGTCGGCCAGCAAGTGATTGACGTGGCAGCAGAATCTCTGCTAGAGAAAAAGAAAAAAGAAAGCGAAGGTTACATAGAAATGTCTCGAAAGGCTTTTGGCTATAAAAGGGCTTTTGAGGCGGGTCAAGACCTTCTGAGGGAAATCAGGATAAAACGTACAGAATATCTCCAAAAGAGAAAAACAGAAACAGAAAAAGTTACTAACTAAGTCAAGCTTTACTGGTTAACGCAAATTGGTCTCTTGAAAAAG
>CAZOVC010000037.1:0-2464 GCA_964583485.1 uncultured Candidatus Saccharibacteria bacterium | reverse complement strand
GGTATATCAACGCTAACATTTTTTAAATTATGAACCTTAGCTCCTTTAATTTTAATAACATCTTTTTTCATATCCCGTAGAAGTAATCTATTATACCCAAAATCCCAAATCTTTTCAATACATTGACCCCCACAACCAAACCTTGTTATGGTGTGGGGGTTGACCTATTGCTAAAAACTTGCTACACTGTTTATAATACATGTATATAGGAAAACTCCTCTTTCATATTGTTTCTGGGATTTTGGGACTTTTTTTAGCTGCAAAGTTCATACCAGGAGTAGAATTTATGGGCAGTTATAAGATGCTGGTGATAATCGGGGGAGTTTTAGGAATAATCAATTTCTTTATTAAGCCAATTTTAAAAACAATCTCTCTGCCTATCAGGATATTGACTTTAGGAATTTTCAGTTTAGTAATAAATATGGCAATGGTTTGGCTAATAGAGATTCTCTTTCCTAAAGAATTAGAAATTACTGGCTTGCTTCCTCTTTTCTTAACAACAATCATAATCTGGGTCCTTAATTTCTTTTTTGGAATATATTCTAATAATAAAAATCATAAGAAAAATATATGAATACTATTTTACTAATTGCTCAAAGCGTAATTGCTATTCTTTTAATTATCTTCATCCTTATTCAGCAAAGAGGAACTGCTTTGGGTTCTGCTTTTGGAGGTGAAGGAGGAGGTTTTTATTCTACTCGCAGGGGCATTCAGAAAAAAATCTTTTGGGCAACCATAACCTGCGGAGCCCTTTTTATCGGCTTGGCTCTACTAAATCTTATTATCTAATGAAAAAATGGCCCACTAAGCTGCAAAGAAGACAATTTTTTAAAGTCCTGGCTAAAAAAGAAAAAATCGCTTTTCTTGCTTTTTTTCTTTTATTTCTCTTTTCACTTAGTTTTCTTTTGCTCAATTTCTATCTCAAAAATACTGAAAAAGTTCCAGCTAAAGGAGGGGCTTTTATTGAAGGAGTAATTGGCCAGCCAAGATTTATCAATCCTGTCTATGCCAACTCTGACGTTGACCGGGACTTGGTCCAACTTATCTTTTCTGGCTTGATGAAGTATGATGAAAACCTAAATATAGTTCCTGACTTAGCCGAAGGATATGAAATTGAACAAGAAGGCAGAGTATATAAATTCTATCTAAAAGAAAATCTCCTCTGGCAGGACAAAACCCCTCTTACTTCCGATGATATAGTTTTTACAATCAGAACAATTCAAAACCCGGATTTTAAAAGCCCGCTTCAAGCAAACTGGGTAGGAATAGAAGTAGAAAAGATTAATGAATTGGAAATTAAATTTACGTTAAAAAAACCCTACGGCGCTTTTATAGAAAACTGCATTTTGGGTATTCTACCAAAACATATCTGGCAAAAGGTATCTTCAGAAAATTTTGCTTTTGAGTCGTTCAACTTAGAACCAATCGGGTCAGGCCCTTACAAATTAAAAAAGATAAAACAGAATGGTTCAAACCAGATAAAATATTTAATCTTAATTCAAAATCCTCTTTATCACGCTAAAAAACCATACATCTCTAAAATTGAGTTTTTATTTTTTACTAATGAAGAAGAATTGATCAAAGCGGCTCAAAAGGGAAAAATCAAAGGATTATCTTTAACTTCCTCTACTGATATAGGAAAGAGCTGGCAAAACTATTCGCTTTTATTGCCGAGATATTTTGCAGTATTCTTTAACCAGGAAAACTCAAACGTCTTAGCTGAAAAAGAAGTTCGCTTAGCCTTAAATTACGGAACTAATAAAAAAGAGATCAGTCAAAAAATTGTTGATTCTCCTATTTTGCCGGGAATTTATGGGCTTGAACCGTCTCTTCAATATGAATTTGATATTGAAAAAGCTAAAAGCATTTTAGAAGAGGCCGGATTTAAAGACCGGGATGGAAACGGCTTTAGGGAAAAAATTATTACCAAAGAACCTGCTTTTAAATTTAAAACTTATTTGGCAAAAGGTTCTAAGGGCAAAGAGGTAACCGAATTACAAAAATGTTTAGAAGGCGAGGTAACTGGATATTTTGGACCGCAAACAGAACAATTAGTAATCGAATTTCAGAAAAAATATATTGGAGAAACCACAGGAACCCTTGGTCCAAAAACCAGAGCCAAATTAAATGAAATCTGTTTTGAAGAACCGGAAGAAGTCCTATCTTTGAAATTTTCATTAGTAACAGTTGACCAGGCCCAAATGGTTGAAAATGCTGAACTCTTAAAAGAACAGTGGAGAGTCCTGGGAGTTGAAGTTGAAATTGAAACATACTCTCTTTTCCAATTAGAACAGGACTTTATTAAACCAAGAAATTATGAAAGTTTGCTCTTTGGAGAGGTCTTGGGAGCAATTCCTGACCCTTTTCCTTTCTGGCATTCCTCTCAGAAAAAAGACCCGGGATTAAATCTCGCTTTGTATGAGAACAGTGAAGCAGATAAGCTTTTGGAAGAAAATAGAAAAAC
>CAZOVC010000036.1:0-2574 GCA_964583485.1 uncultured Candidatus Saccharibacteria bacterium | reverse complement strand
GCAAAAGGCGGCGTCTAACTTTAGTATATTTTGAAATGGTTTCAACCATATGAACGGGTATCCTGATTGTTCTGGCCTGGTCAGCTAAAGCTCTGGTAACTGCCTGGCGTATCCACCAAGTAGCATAAGTTGAAAACTTATATCCTCGGCGCCAGTCAAATTTCTCCACTGCTCTTCTTAAACCAATATTTCCTTCTTGGACTAAATCAAGCAAAGTCAGGTTTGGCGATTTGCCAATATATCTCTTGGCAATAGAAACTACCAACCGCAGGTTGGCTCTCATTAATTTATTCATTGCCTCTTTATCTCCCTTCTCAATCCTTTTAGACAATTCTTTTTCTTCTTCAGCGCTTAAAAAAGCAACTTTTCCAATTTCCTTTAAATAAAGCTGGATTGGGTCTATTTTTATTTTTTCTAATTTTGAAATCCCTTTTGGTTTTTTCTCTTCTATTTCTAAAAATTCCCTTTTTTCTTTAATTTCAATACCCTCTTTTTCTAATTCTTCATAAAGGTTTTCCAAGCCCTCAACATCTTTTTCTATTTCAGGGAAAAAATAAAGAATTTCTGAAATAGTGACAAAACCCCGCTGCTTCCCCTTTTTAAACAGGGCTTGAAGCTTTTCTGGATTGAAAACTTTTTTCTTCCAAGAAGCTTTTTTCTTCCTTGTCCGCCGTAGCTTTAGCAAAGACAGGTTCACTGATTTTGTTTTCTTCTTTTTTGGTTTTTTCATAATTTTTTATCGAAACTACTTGACAAGGTCTCTTGGTTTGCTATACTAATAGTAGAAATCCTCGGCCCGGAGTTTTCGCACTCCACTGCGGAGGATTTTTTTATTTGTAATGTTTTGCCCAAAAAGCAGACATAAAATATTTATGACCTCTTTTTTTATCTTCTTTAATCTGAACATAGAATAATCTTTTATCTTTAGTTAAACCAGCGAAACGGTGTAAGGTTTCATTGCGGTTAGCTGGATTATCATTGCTAAGTGGTGTATTTCTTGAATTTCTAATAAGTTCTATGGCAATAGCAAATAATTGCAATCTTACCTTTCTTTCTCTCCTTCTTTTTTGATTTAAGTGCTGCCAAAAATAGTCAAAGAAAACCTTCTGTTTATTAAAATAAGCTGATTTAATATATGGTTTTCTTTTTGTTCTACTTTTTATTTCTTTAAAAATATCTTTAGCTTTCTTCTTAAGCTCTTCAAAATCTGTACCACTCAATTTTAACGACTTAATCTGATAAGGAATTAACTTATTTGGTCTTTTAATCATCTATATTAATTTATTTTGCACTAAAAAATCTTTCACTATCTCAAAAATCTTTTGATGTCCATTTGAATTCGGATGAACTCCATCTTCTAATAAGCTTTTATAATCTTCATCCATAAACTCTTTGAAAATTCCAACAAAAAGGATTTTATTCTTATCACAAATCTTCTTTACAATATTATCATATCTTTGGATATATTCGTTTTTATAAGAATGGGTTGGTTTCCAAGGAATTGGATCTACTTTTGATTCATCAACAGGGCTATATCCTACAAAAATAATATTTGAACTGAATTTTTTAGCAATATTCAATAATCTTTCTATATTTTCTTTAAACTTTTCTGGAGAAGTTCTTGTATTATTTTGAACGAGCACAAATTGGGAGTCATTAACTCCGATTGAAAAAATAATAATATTTTTTTCTTCTTGATCTAATCTTCTTTTTACTTCGGACTCAAATCTTTCTAAAAGACCTTCTGTAGTATCACCAGAAATACCAAGATTATAAACCAATAAATTATTTCTCCCTTCGGCCAGGGTTTTTTGGTGTGAAAATCTTTTTAATCTTTCCACCCAACCGCCTTCTTCATCCCAGGCTCCGTATGTTATGCTTGCTCCAAAAATTAAAATATGTGCCATGTTGTTTAAGAAGTTTAGCTCTCTTTAAGTAATTTAGCTCTCTGGTTAAATTGTTGAACTAATTCCTGAATTTTATCAATATTCTTATTTTGTTCTGCTTTTTTAATTTCTTGGGAAATCTTATCTAACTTATTTTTAATAACTAATGTTTTCAGTTCTTTAAAACAGTCTTCAAATTCCTTTTCAGACTCAAGATTAATGTCCTCAACCTCTGCTTTCAAAGAAAGATAATTTATTTGGTCATTCTGTTTATTTTCTTTCAAACAATTAATAATCTCATTTGTTTGAAGAGAAAAGAGCTGAAAATCCTCTTCTTTAACTAAGTTAAGTTTTTCTGGAAATTTAATAGCTAAAACAGCGAAACGTTCTTCTAAAAGTTCTTTTCTGGTTTTCGGCGCTAATGGTTTTGGTTTTTCTATTACATTTCCCGCCTCAACAAGATTATCCAAACGAATTTTTCCAAGCTCCTCTAATACATCTTCTTCTTTTACTTCTAAGGTCGCGGCTAAATCCTGAACCCAAATGCTCTGCTCTATTTTATTCGGAATTCTTTTAATAATTGGCAGTAAAACCTTTGAAATTCCTTTCTTTCCTTCTATAATATTTTTATCAAACTTGGATAAAGTGTTTTCAAAGTAAAAATCATGGATTGATTTTGCCTGTTCAA
>CAZOVC010000035.1:0-3074 GCA_964583485.1 uncultured Candidatus Saccharibacteria bacterium | reverse complement strand
GACCAATTATATTCTCTTCTGGCAAAACCCCGAATCTTCTTGAGTCAAAAGAAAAAGACCTATTATCGCCTAAAACAAAATATTCATCTTCAGACAAGGTAATCTGAATGTTTCCACTGGTTAATAAATCAGCAAGATAATTTGATTCGTCTAAAATTTGCGGCTCGCCTTTAGTATAAATTATTACTTTGCCATCTTTAATTTCTATTGTCTCTCCGGGCAAGCCGATAATTCTTTTAATAAAACGTTGGGAAGTATTTTGAGGCGGTTTAAAAACTATTACCTCTCCTCTTTGAGGCGTTTTAAAGCGATAAGTAATTTCATCAATAATCAAATAATCACCGTTTTCAAAATTCGGGTCCATTGACTGACCCCTGACAAAAAACGGCTGGAATAAAAAGTATCTTATTGGCACCACAATCACAGCGGCAATAATAACTATTTTGACCACTTCCCAAATGAAAGCAAGAAACTTCTTCATGATTTTTTTATTATAGCAAAAAAATTTTATTTATGCAATCCATCACTACCAATTTCATTGGCGTAAGGATAAACAAAAAAAGGGCTGAGTGTTTTCAACCCTTTACAAAGGTCTATTATTTTAATCTTTAGGAACTATTTCAAGACCACCGCCTTCAATTTGTATTTTTTCCGGATCTTTTGGTTTTTCTACAATTAATGCAGATATTTCTTCAACCAATTCGGAAATCCGAGAAAGTACTACTTTGGTAATTTTTTGAGTTGAGGAAATAAACTCTTCAATTTTCTTATCCTGCTCAGTTACTTTATTGACAAGTCCCTCCAAGCGAGTAGAAATCAATTCTGTCTTCTCGTTAATTGCTTTCATTACTTCTTGGGTTGCCTCTATCTTCCAACTACTAATATTATTAGTAGCCTCCCTAAGATCTTTACGAACATTTTCCGGATCTAATTTATTGACTCTTTCTTTAAGCTCATCAAATTTTTTCTTTGATACCCACATAGAATCTCCTTTCATTTCGAGGGTTAGAAATTTAGAAATATTGTAAAATAACTATCTTCCTTCTATCAAAATTAACAGGTATTGTCAAATAAAAAGAGCCGAGAGGTCTCATAGACGCTCTCGGCTTCGATAACTCTCCAATATAAACCTAAATTGATTTCCGGACTACAATTAAGGCGGAGCTCTTGGGTACATCCTTAACCTCCTTTCATTAGATCAGGACAACGTATAGAATAAAGAGCTTAAAAGAGCATTTTTTAATTATACTCTTTATTAAAAACTTTTGTCAAGGTGAATTAAAAATGATACAATGAAAATAATGATTATTATTATTGGTTTAGGCAATCCCGGAGAAAAATACAAAAATACGCGGCATAATATTGGTTTTCAAGTTATTGATGAATTTGCCAGAGAAAATAATTTCCCTAAATTTAGGTTTGTTAAAAAATATAATGCTTTGATTTCAGAAAAAGAAAATATTGTCTTAGTAAAACCTCAAACTTTTATGAACGAATCTGGCAAAGCGGTTAAAGCATTGCTGAAAAATACTACGAGAACAGTTCTCGTAGTTATTCATGATGATATTGATTTGCCTTTAGGAAAAATCAGAATTTCTAAAAATAGAGGTTCAGCTGGACACAAAGGAGTTGAATCAATAATTAAAGAAATCGGCTTTAAAAATTTTACAAGATTCAGAATTGGAATCCTTCCATCACGCTACCGTGCACTAGCGCACGGCATTGAAAAATATGTTCTTCAAAAATTTGACGGGGAAGAAGAAAAAATAATAAAACAGGTAATTAAAAAAAGCTTAGCTGAATTAGCTAAGCTTTGAGCTTTAGAGCTAATAATTTCACGAGAGAAACAGTAACATTTTCCTTTTGAGATTTTCCTTCTACCTCAGCGGTGAATTTTTCTCCCACTATTGAAATACGGTTGGTCCGCTCTCGTGCTTGAACTTCTTTTGAACTCATTAAGACTAAATCGCCCGGGAAAACACTCATCCTAAATATGCTCCCTCCATATTCCACGGGCACACAAATTTTTCCTTCAAGACTAAAACGGAGTTCAGGCCATTGGGCTGCCCAAACAGTTAAAAGTTGAGCTGCCATATCGCTGAAATCAGACCCCCTAAAAATCATTTCTCCCTTAAGCACGGCGTGACCCAAACACATATCTTCTGTGACTTTAATCTTCCCTGTTATTTTTTGAGAAGTTATTAAAACTTCGTCTAAAAGAAGAAAACGGCCGCGGTGAGGAAGAATAGATCTAATTTGTTGTGAAGAGATTATCCGTTCTTTTTCTTCTGACTCTAAAAATCCGAATCCCTTATAATTCTTTCTTTGAGTTATTCTCTCTATAACCTTTTCTACTGATTTTACTATTCCTTTGCTTTTTTCTTCTCTGTCTTTTTGCTCATTCATTTCTGTATCCTTTCTTGTTAAAGTGCTGTGATTATGTATAATACTAAAAAATAATAATATTGCAACCCTTTGACAAACTCAGGGTAAACTTTTTATGAAATTAGTTATTGTTGAGAGCCCGACAAAATCTAAAACTCTTCAAGCTTTTTTAGGGCCTGATTATATAGTTAGGTCTTCTTTTGGTCATATCCGGGATTTGCCAATAGATGAACTTGGAGTAGATATTGAAAATGATTTCAAACCGAAATATATTGTGCCTTCAAAATCAAAAAAAATTATCTTGACTCTAAAAAATGAGGCTCAAAAAACAAAAACAATTATTTTAGCTACTGACGAAGACAGAGAAGGAGAAGCCATTGCCTGGCACCTATCCCAAGTTCTCGATTTAAAAAAACCTCAAAGAATTGTTTTCCATGAAATTACTAAATCAGTTATTGAACAAGCCCTGAAAAATCCCAGACAAATTGACATGAACTTAGTTAATGCTCAGCAAGCAAGAAGAATTTTAGACCGTCTTGTTGGATACAAACTTTCCCCTTTCTTGTGGAAAAAAGTAGCTCGTGGCTTATCTGCCGGAAGAGTTCAATCAGTAGCAGTAAGATTAGTAGCCACGAGAGAAAAAGAAATTGAAGATTTCAAGCCCCAAGAATATTGGACAATTGAAGCGT
>CAZOVC010000034.1:0-3310 GCA_964583485.1 uncultured Candidatus Saccharibacteria bacterium | reverse complement strand
AGGAAGGAAAAAAGAAATAGATAATTCTCTAAAGTAATTTAGGAACAAATCTTGTGTTTTCTAAATATTTTTCAGCGAGTCTTATATAATCAGGATTTATCTCAAATCCAATGTAAGATTGTCCTAACTCTTTTGCAGCTACGCATTCGGAGCCTGTGCCAACAAAAGGAACTAAAACAACACCGTTCTTTTTTGACATGGCAGACATTACTAATTTTTTTGATAACTCAAGAGGTTTCTGTGTTGGATGTTTAATTATTTCATGATTAGCGTGTTTTTTAAGCTTTCTAGGTTCAAATACTTGTCTTTTACAATTCTTACATATAAACCACCTTTCATTCATTCCTGCGCCACCAGCTAAAGCTGGTATTTTTATTACATCGCGAGGTAATGCTCCGCCTTCGTGCGCTTTATAAATAGTTTCTTTTCCATTACTACTAAATCGTCCAGCAGTTCCTCTTCTCACCTTGCCGGCTGCTCCATTCAGGAATCCTTCGGTGTATGGCTCTCTCACCTCGTCTCTATTAAAGATCGGCTTATTTTTCCAAGCACAGATTATTGCTTCATGGCTTCTTTGCCAAAAATTTAATGAGGCAACATTTTTGTTTGTGTAATGCCAAATAAGCCAACGTTTATTGATTGGAATTTCAACAGAAAGATAAGCAAGTATTTCACTAAACCCATAAATAAACATTGTTCCTGTGGGTTTCATTACGCGGATTGATTCGTTTATCCATTCTTTACACCAAGAAACATAGTCATTTAATTTTCGTTTATCTAAGTTATTTCCAAAATCTTTCCCAATATTATAAGGTGGATCAATAATGATTACATCGCAACTTTCATTTGGTAATTTTTTTAATTCTTTAACCGCATCGCCTAAAATAATTTTGTTTAGAGGCAATGTTTTAATTCTTTTTATTTCTTTATTTGTTAAAAGGTTTTTGGCTTGTATTTCTTCCTCATTTTTTATTACATCAATAACAATGCCCTGTATTGTTAATTCTTTATCTCCTTTTATAATTATCGGTTCAACCGTTTCGTTAGCTGGTTGTAGTCTTATAAAATTCTTTTCTTTATAAAACTTTTTTAATGTTGCACTATAGTTATCTATTAAAGCAACAACTTTTTGTCCGTTTTCGGCAGTGTCTTGTTGTTTAACTAAAATCAAATCTCCGTCATTTATATTTTCATCAATCATGCTATTGCCAACTACGCGTAAAGTATAAAATTCGCCAGTGCGAGGTAATTTACTTTTAGGCACAGCTACCATTTCTCTGTTTTGTATTGCTTCAATGGGTTGACCAGCAGCGATTAAACCGAGTAAGGGAATATTAACCATTTTTTCACTTCCATGAATATCAATAGAACGATGTTTATTTTTTTCTTTTTCTAGATAACCCCCTTTTCGCAAATTTTCTATATGTTTATGTGCAGTACCAAGAGAACGCAATTTAAATTTTTTGCATATTTCGGATAGAGCGGGGGAATAACCCTTTTTCTTTATATACTTCTCTACGTACTCCAATACTTCTTTTTGTCTTTTTGTTATCATTAATTAATTATAGCATAAGTTGGCAGGTGAAACAAAAGTGAAGTTTTCCACAGGTTGACAGATATTTCAAAACTTGTTAGGATGAAATAACTTAATACAAAACGGGACAGAGTCCCGACAAAAATTATCTCATAAAATAATTCGAGCCGGGAAAATCCAGCCTGTTTTTATAAAAGGTCGTAAGATTAATATAAATTAAAACCATGGCTAAAAGAAAATTATTTCGTAAAGTGCCAGAGTTTATTCTACGCAAAATTAGCAATTCCAAAAAACATCAATTTGTTGTGGCAGCAGTAAATTGTTTTCCGATAACTGAAATAATAAATGGTAAGTTCAAGAAATTTGGTATTAGTTATAGTGATAATAAATTGGTGATTGCTGAAAAATTCGTACCTAGGATTTCTTCTGGGAGATATAGTAAAGAAAATAAGTTAGGCAAAATTGTTGTACGAAAAGATTTGCCGATGATTACTAAAAGTTTTTCGATGGAGGTTCCGAATTACGGAGATTGGAACAAAGGGAGTCATGAAATTGAGTGGAACAGAAAGGTTTATCGCAAAGATAAAATTGAGCCTAAAAATCTTTCAATTTCTCCGGAGATTGTAAAGGAAAGAGAAAATGAAGCTGTGATAGGGTTTAAAATAGATAAAACATTAAAAACCTCAGATAAGAATTTTCAAGAAGACCTTTTATTTTATCTAAATTTAATTCAGGAGAACTTTGAAACATGTAATGTATTTCCTATAGGAGAGTTCTTAAAAGAAAGACAAGTTTATAAAAAATTGAACTGGGAAGTTTTACCTTTTGGTTGGTGGGCTGATAAGAAGCAAGTTCAAAGTTTAAAGGAGAAACTAGGTTCTAATGTGCGATTGTTTATTGAAAGGATAAAATATATAGAATCTTTAAATCCCTTAGAGCGGTACGAAGGCCAGTCATATTTAGGAAACAGGTTGTACTATGTGTTTGTTTTTGAGAAATGTGTTTTAGCAGAATGTCCTATGTTTGGTAATGCTATTTACATTTTGGGTGAAGATAAAATGAGTATTTGGCAGGATATTTTTGCAAAAACCAAGAAAGAAGTATTGGAAATTGGCGTGAAGCGTGTTTTGCACAGGGGAGATTGGAAAAAGAGGTTAAAAATAGCTTTATCCTAGTTTTAGATTTTAGTTGATAGATAAAAAAACCGTCGAGCAAAGCCCGGCGGTTTTATCAAAAATTTTTCGGCTCGCAATAAAATCTTCGAAATTTTTCTGAAAATAAGAATCTTTTGTCGCTTCGCTTCTCAATAACCTTGTTAATTTGATAAACTTGGTTTATTTAATGTTTGATTATTTTTATTGCCAATAAGTAAGTTTTTTGGTAGAATAAGAATACAAGGTCAAACGTAAAACATAACTAAATAATATTTAAAAAATATGAATAACAAACATTTAAAAAACTTAAGAGAGGATTTAATAGGAGAACTACAAGCTATTAACCAATATCAGGAACACATAAATGAAACTGATAATGAAGAAATTAAGAAGATTTTAGGTCATATTAGAGATGATGAGAAAGAACACGTTGCCGAGCTCACAAAGATTATCAGAAAATTAGATGAGACCCAAGAAGAAAAATTTCAAAAAGAAGAACTTTAGATTAAAATATGTTAAATAAAAAAGATTATTCTTCCAATGGTTGTTGATATCCGATATCAACAACTTTTTTGTTGACAAAAAGTTGTTATATTGCTAAAAATAGTATTACAATTTGTTC
>CAZOVC010000033.1:0-3427 GCA_964583485.1 uncultured Candidatus Saccharibacteria bacterium | reverse complement strand
TTGCCTAAAGACGGCTTAGCTTCAAGAGTTCCTACAATTGTAAACTCATCTTTCTCTTCACCTACTTTTACTCTAACTGTTGCGCCCAAGTTTACAATATTAAGTTCTTTTTTTGAAGGATGTCTGATTAAACAAGCGCTTTTAAAAATATTTTCAAGCTCAGCTATCCTTGTTTCAAGAAAATTTAGATCCTCTTGAAAAGAAAGGTATTCTGGATTTAAATCCTCTGATTCCCAAATCTTCGGAACTTCTCCTTTGGTCTTAGCAATTCTAAGGCCCTTCAGAGCCTCATACTCCTTTTTAAATTCCTCTAATCCTTTTTTTGTTAAATAGAATTTTTTCGTCTCTGCCATATTTTTTAAAAACACCCCTTCTCCTGAAGGGGTTTAGTCATTATAATTTATATTTTTCTTGTTATTGTTCTAACCCCTTCAGTAAATTGTTTTATATAACCAAGCAACAATGCAAAAAGCATTTGTAAAATTAACAGATTTCTTGATAGTATTAATTCTTTGATTATTTTCTTTCAACATTTCTCTCTATTTAATTGTATTCTTTCAAAGAATCTTGTCAAGCCCCCACACCAAACAAAGTTCTGGTGTGAGGGCAAGCCCTTTAGTACATCTGAGGCATTTGAGGCATTTGTCCCGCTAGAGCGGGGTTTTTGTTTTCCTCTATTTTTTCAGCGACTACGCATTCTGTAGTTAAGAACATACTTGCCGCAGAAGCAGCGTTTTGAAGAGCTGATCTAACAACTTTAGTTGGATCAACAATTCCTGATTCCATTAAGTTTTCGTACTTCAAGGTTTCGGCATTAAAGCCAAACCCCTGGTCATTTTCTTTTACTTTCTGAACAACAACAGCGCCATCTATCCCAGCGTTTTGAGCAATCTGCCGGATTGGTTCTTCTAAAACTCTTTTCAGAATATTAATTCCTGTTTTTTCATCTCCCTGAACTTCAATTTCATCTAATTTCAAACTTGCTCTTAATAAAGCAACGCCTCCTCCGGGAACAATACCCTCTTCAACTGCAGCTTTAGTAGCGGCAAGAGCATCTTCTGTTTTGTGCTGCTTTGATTTTTGTTCTACTTCAGTAGCGGCTCCAACCTTAATAACCGCTACTCCTCCTGACAATTTAGCTAATCTCTCTTGAAGTTTTTCTTTGTCAAAATCAGAATCAGAGGTCTCAAGTTCTTTTTTAATTTGGTTCACTCTTGACTCAATTTTTTCTCTCTTCCCCTTGCCTTCAATAATAGTAGTGTTTTCCTTTGTGGAAACAACTCTTCTGGCTGAGCCAAGCATATTCATTTCAATATTTTCCAATTTCAAGCCCTTTTCTTCAGAGATTACCTCAGCTCCGGTTACTGCAGCTATATCATCAAGCATCTCTTTTTTTCTGTCTCCAAATCCGGGAGCTTTAATTGCTAAAACATTAAATACTCCTCTAAGCTTATTAACTACTAAAGTAGCTAATGCCTCTCCATCAATGTCTTCAGCAATAATGATTAATTCTTTTTTTCCTGTTTGAGCTATTTTTTCCAAAACAGGAAGAATTTCATTCAAAGCAGATATCTTTTTATCAGTTATTAAAATTAAAGCATCTTCATAAGATGATTCCATTCTTTCGGCATTAGTAATCATATATGGAGAAATATATCCTCTGTCAAATTGAAGACCCTTAACAATTTCTTTTTCAATTCCGAATGTTTTTGATTCTTCAACAGTGATTACTCCATCTTTTCCTATCTCTTCCATAGATTCAGCAATTAAATTACCGATTTCTTTGTCTTCAGCAGAAATAGTTGCTACTTGAGCCATTTCTTCCTTAGTAGTGATTTGTTTAGCCATTCCCCTTAACACCTCAACTACTTTTTCTACTCCTTTTTCAATTCCTCTTCTTAAAGCTAAAGGGTTGGCTCCAGCAGCTACATTTTTAAGGCCTTGGGTAATTATTGCCTGAGCTAAAACCACAGCAGTAGTGGTTCCGTCTCCAGCAACATCATTAGTTTTTTCAGCTACTTCTTTTACAATTTCGGCTCCTAAATTCTCAATCTTATCTTCTAATTCAATTTCCTTAGCAATAGTTACTCCGTCATTAGTAATAGTAGGGGGGCCAAAACCCTTATCCAAAACAACATTCCTTCCTTTAGGGCCTAGGGTAACTTTAACTGCATCAGCTAATTTATCTGCTCCTGTTTTTATTTGTTTTCTTGCTTCTTCTTGAAACTTAATTTGTTTAGCCATAATTTTTAGAAATTAGTAATTAAAAATTAGAAATTCCATTACTGAATTTATTCAATAATGGCAAGTATGTCTTCTTGCTTTGCGATTAAATATTCTTTATCTCCGACTTTTATTTCATTTGGACCGTATTTGGTAAATAAAACTTTATCTCCTTTTTTTACTTCCAAAGGAATAACTTTTCCAGCAGAAGTTTTGCGGCCTGGTCCAACAGCAATAACCAGACCTTGTTCAGGTCTTTCTTTTTCAGCTGTATCTGGAAGCAAAATTCCAGCTTTTGTTTTCTCTTCTCCCTTAATTGGTTCAATTAATATATGATCTGAAAGTGGTTTTATGTTCATATGTTTATATAAATTAGTTAATTTTTTTAATACTATCATTTTACCCATTCTCAAAACCTTGTCAAGTGTTTTGCCACCCATACACAAAAAAACAGCCCCGAAATCAATTAATAATTAAAAACTTAAGGCTGTTTTTATTTAGCTACTAATTCTAGAGACTGTCTATGAAGAGGTTTAACTACTGGTTTTAACACTCTTGAAGCATTTAAAATTTCAACACCAATTACTTGACCGTTTTGGTCAAGCTCAATATTAACCCCTGGAGAAACCTCAATAAATTCTTCCTCTTCTCCTTTTTTTATTCCAAGATAAAGCACATCGCTTTTTGCGTCGTAATATACTAATTTTTTTGATTTTATATTTTTCATAATTTTTGCCATCTCCCAGATTTTATCCTACTAAGCTTCTGATAAATTTTGAGAGGATGAATAGTTATAATATTTACTTGATTATCCAGTTTATCATAAATCACTGCCATTTCCCTTAATTTATCTTTATATTTTACTTTCTTTACTGCAATTTTTTTAAGTGTCTTTTTATCGAAATAATGTTCTTTTGAAATTTGATATATTGTTCTCGGTAAATCATAAGGGATTTCTCGTAGTTTTAATCTAATCTCCAAGTGTTGAGTATAAAAAATCCTTTCCATAAAAATTAATCTTTATTATTTCATTATAGCAATTTAATAATTAAAATCAAGTTTATTAAACAAACCAAAAAAAACAGCCCCGAAATCAATTCTCTAAAATTCACGATCGTGAACTTTTGAGAATTACGCAAACCTACAATACTTGCTTTAAATATCTGCCAGTGTAGCTTGTTTTGTTTTTAGCGATATCCTTTGG
>CAZOVC010000032.1:0-3822 GCA_964583485.1 uncultured Candidatus Saccharibacteria bacterium | reverse complement strand
AAGGATAATTTAATTCAGAGACGATTTTTCCAACCTTTGAATCGTAAGCCATTTCCGGAGGGAAAAAACATTTTGGCTGGTATGTTTTGCCGAAGTATTTTTTATTTGTTTTATGGTTTGCAGTAATTTGTCTGATTATTTCTTCTTTGTTTAAAGATGAAAGAAGGGGATGGTATTTGGCGCTTTCTGTAAATTCTAATTTCCCTTTTTCAGCTAATTTTCTAATCCCATCTACTACGTCTTTATATCCTTTTTTGACTAACAATTCTGTAAGCGCGGCATTAATATTGAGATTTATTTTCATTTTAGGAATATCCAAAAAGCCTTTTATTAAAGGCCGGTAAGATTCATTTACAACTTTTTCCAAAATTTCATCCGATTGATTAGATGGTTGATAGATGTGTAAAAAATTTACCCAAAGCATACTATTTTTTTAGATTATTTTTCTTTTGCGCCGCTTGATTGAAAACCTTCAAATATTCCTGAGCCGATTTTTTCCAGGAAAAGTCTTTTTTCATAATTCTTTTTATCAACTGCTTCCATTTGGCAGTGAAATTATAACAAGTATAAGCCCGGGTAACGGCAATGAGCAGGTCCAGCGGGTCGTAATTGATAAAAACAAAACCGTCCCCTTCGTTTTTCAGGGGATTAAAATCCTGGACCGTGTCAGCCAAGCCGCCGGTTTTCCTGACAATCGGCGCGCAGCCGTATCTCATCGCCTGGATTTGAGTGATTCCGCAGGGCTCAAATTTGGAAGGCATTAAAAGGGCGTCGGCGCCGCTGAATATCAAGTGGGGTAGAAAGGGGTCAAATTCAAAGAAATACTTTATTTTTTCCGGGAATTTTTCCGACGCGGATTTCAGCATTTCCTTATATTTTGATTCTCCGTCTCCCAGGCAGATAAACTGAATAGGCAGGTTTTTGAAAAGAGGGTCAATTATTTGTTCCAACAAGTCAAATCCTTTTTGTTCGGTGAGCCGGGAGACCATGGCGAGCAGGAAAAGTTTATCGTTTTCCGGAAGTCCGAATTTTTTTTGAAGAAGAATTTTATTTTCTTTTCTCTTGCCGAGATTTTTTATATTGTATTTAACCGGAACATGGGGAGATTTTTCCGGGCTGTTTTGTTCATAGTCAATTCCGTTTAAAATTCCGAAGATTTTTTCTCTGTGTTCGGCAAAAATTTTGTCTAATCCTTCGCCATACTCCGGAGTTAAAATTTCTTTGACATAAGTTGGAGAAACAGTGGTTATTACGTCGCTGTAAATTATTCCTCTCAGCATCCAGTTTAATTTCGCCAGCCGGGAATTGAAAAAATCGGGAAGTGGCTCCTGACCGGAATCTCTTTCTGTCTCCTGAACGAATTTAAAATCGCACATTCCCTGATATTGGAGGTTGTGGACGGCAAAAACCACCACTGTTTTTGAAAGAACCGGGTCTTTTTTATAAGCGGTTTTCAGGTAGTTGGAAAGAAGTCCGGTTTGCCAGTCGGAAGCAATGATAATTTCCGGTTTCCAGGTCGAGGTTTTCAAAAACTCCAGAACTCCCCGGCAGAGCAAAGCCCATCTGATATGGTCGTCGGCGTAGCCGTAAACATTGGCTCTTTTTTCGTAATATTCCATATTTTCCAGGAAATAAGTGGGAATACTGGCTCCATTTCTTCTTCTGCTTTTCTTAACGTTGCAGATTAAATAAGGATATTCGCCTGGCTGATCGGTCGGCACCTTTAGCCCCTTTAATTCCATTTTCATTTTAATTTTTTTCAGGTCAATCGTGCCGTAACGGGGAAGCATTATTCTTACGTCCTGGCCCAATTTTTTTAGGGCTAAAGACAGAGAATAAACAACATCGCCCAAACCGCCGGCTTTGGCAAAAGGGGCTGATTCGGTCGCCACGAACAAAATCTTTAATTTTTTAGAATTATTTTTTGAATTATTCATATATCCCCATTTTACCGCCTTAAAACCCGAGTGTCAATCAAAATTAGAAGGGAAATGCATTATGCAGTTTTGTTGGCTTGGGTTTTATTTTCTTCTTTGTTAAAATAAAAATATATGATCAATAAATACGTAAAAGGAAAGACGTTAATCTTTATTGATGCTGCTAATTTGGAAAAATCAGTCAAGGGTTTGGATTGGAAGGTAAATTATCGCAGATTAAAAGCTTATCTTCGTGATTCTTGTGATTTACAAGAAATTCGTTTTTATACGGTTTCTTTTGGCAACGCAGGTCACAATGAATTTCTCGATTCTTTGAGAGCAAAGAATTACCGAGTTATTACCAAGCCCCTAAAAATTATAAAAGATGACCGTCTTCCAGGAGGTGAAGAACGTAAAGCTAATTTTGATGTTGAGATAGCGGTTGATGCTATGGAATTACTTGAAAGATACAATACTATCATTCTTTTTTCTGGCGATAGTGATTTCGATTATCTTTTAAAAAAGTTAAGAAATAAAGATAAGTATACTATTGTTATTTCAACAAAGCACCATATTGCGAAAGAACTTATCAGGAGTTCTAATAAATATTTTGATCTTAGAAAACTAAAAAATAGGATTGCTAGGAAACAATAATTAAAAAGCCCGTCTTTTTCAACGGGCAGTTGAAGCAGTCTTTCGACTGCATTTTTATTGTAGCAAAGCAAGATAGTATGTCAAGTGATAAAATTGATTTTGGTTGTTATTCGTGGTATCATAAATTTATTATGCTTAGCTCTCCAATTGATGAAATAAAAAATAGGCTGGATATAGTTGAAGTTGTTAGAGGATATATTAAATTACAAAAAGCAGGGGCTAATTATAGGGCTGTTTGTCCTTTTCATTCTGAGAAAAAGCCCTCTTTTTTTGTTTCACCGGCTCGTCAAATCTGGCATTGTTTCGGCGCCTGCGGAACCGGAGGCGACATTTTTAAAT
Organism: uncultured Candidatus Saccharibacteria bacterium; assembly: GCA_964583485.1. Taxonomy (GTDB): domain Bacteria; phylum Patescibacteriota; class Minisyncoccia; order Minisyncoccales; family GWA2-38-27; genus JAUWYA01. Next base: position 913 of record CAZOVC010000032.1, on the reverse strand, counting down.
TTGTAATGAAAATTGAAGGAGTAGAGTTTGGAGATGCTTTAAGACTTTTAGCTCAGAAAGCAGGAGTAGAGCTTAGAAAGCAAGACCCGAAAATAAGGACAGAAAAACAGCATCTTTATGAAATTTCTGAACTGGCTTGTTGTTTTTTTGAGAAGCAGCTTGAACAGGGCCCCGGAGGAAAAGAAGCAAAAGATTATCTTTTATCCAGAGGAATAAAGCCAGAAAGCATTAAGAAATGGCGCTTAGGTTATGCTCCTGATGCTTGGCAGGGTCTTTCCGATTTCTTATTTAGCAAGGGGTATAAAAGGGAAGAAATAGAAAAAGCAGGATTAGCTTTAAAGTCAGAAAAAACAGGAAAATATTATGATAGATTCCGCGCCAGAATTATGTTTCCTGTTTTTAATTTCAGCTCCCAGCCGGTTGGATTTGGCGGAAGGATATTAGAGAGCCGGGAACATGATGAAGTTGCAAAATATGTGAATAGTCCTAATGCCTCTCTTTATGATAAAAGCCGAATTCTATATGGTTTGAATAAAGCAGGAATAGAAATTAGGAAAAAAGATATATGTGTTTTGGTTGAAGGTTATCTGGATGTAATTATAGTTAACCAGGCAGGTTTTGAAAACGTAGTAGCTACTTCCGGCACTGCTTTGACTCCTTATCAGTTGAAAATTCTTAAGAGATATTCAGATAATCTTTTAACTGCTTTTGATATGGATATTGCTGGTGATTCAGCAACAAAAAGAGGAATTGATTTGGCTCAGGCGCAAGGCTTTAGCATTAAAATAGTGACTATGCCTGAAGGAAAAGATCCAGCTGATGTTGTTTCTGAAAATCCAGATAAGTGGAAGAATTTAATTGAACAGGCAAAATCAATCCATGATTTTTACTTTGAAAACACTTTATCCAAGTT
>CAZOVC010000031.1:0-4005 GCA_964583485.1 uncultured Candidatus Saccharibacteria bacterium | reverse complement strand
CCGCCGCCGTGAGGATGATCAACCGGATTCATAGCTGTTCCCCGAACAGCCGGTCTTCTCCCTTTTAAACGGCTTATTCCTGCTTTGCCTAAAACCCTATATCGCCTTTCTGGATAAGAAACCGTCCCAACTGTAGCATAACATTCTTGAAATACTCTTCTAATCTCTCCGGAAGGCATTTCTAAATTGGTATACTTTCCTTCATGGGCTAAAACCTTAGCAAAAGCCCCTGCCGCCCTCACTATCTTCCCTCCCCGGCCGGGAACAAGTTCAACATTATATACCATAGTTCCTATTGGTATATTCTTAATTTTCATTCTATTCCCAGTTTTAATTTCAGTTTTCTCTGCGCAAATTATTTCATCTCCATCTTTTATCCCGCTAGGAGCTATTCTATAACGCTTTTCTTTATCATTATACTCTAAAAGAATCAAAAAAGCAGTTCTATAAGGATCGTATTCCAAGGCAATAACTTTAGCGGGAATATTAATTTTCTCCTGCCCAAAATCAACAATTCTATATCTTCTTTTCACTCCTCCTCCGCGATGACGAACAGTTATCCTGCCCGATCTTCCTCTTCCGGCCCTTTGTTTCAAAGTTAAAAGCAACCGTTTTTCCGGCTCCTTCTTGCTTAATATTTTCATTGGTGATAATTTCTTCTTTTTCATAATTACAAATGAGGGAAGAAAAGAAAAATTTATTTTTCTTTTCCGACCGAATGCCGTAATTATATAAAAGCATTTCTATATTTTATCTTGGCATTATTTCTATTCTTTGTCCCTTCTTTATTCTTACAATTGCTTTTTTATATCCTTTTCTCCATCCTTTCTGCTTCCCTAATCTTCTTTGCTTTCTATGGATATTAATAATTTTAACATTCTTTACGTTTACTCCATATAAATCCTCAATTGCTTTCTTAATTTCGTTTTTATTAGTTTTTGGCAAAACATTAAAAACATATTTGTTCTTTGCTTCAAGCCCAGTTGCCTTTTCTGTAACATGGACAGAAGACAAAACACGATAAGCAATACCAGAGACTTTCTTTCTTAGTTTTTTAATCTCTGGCTTTGCCTCCACTTTTTTCTCAACTTTTTTCTCAACTTTCTTTTTTTCTATCTTCTTCTCTGGTTTTTTCTTTTTTTTAAAAAAATCTAATAAACCCATATTAATTTAAAAACGTGTCTTTTATTATTTTTATTGCCTCTTTTGGCATTATTAAATATTTATATGAAAGCAAGTCTAAAACATTCAAATCTTTTGCCTGGATTGTGTCTGCTTTGGGAATATTCTTGATAGATAAAATTACACTCTTATCCATTTTAGGCAGAACAACTAATCCAGAACCTTTTTTCAAAAACAATTTATTTAAAACTTCTGCCATTGCTTTTGTCTTTGGCTTTTCAATTTCTAATTTATCCAAAATCAAAAGTAAATTCTCTTTTGCTTTAACAGATAAAACCATAAACAATGCCTTTCTCCTCATTTTCTTAGAAATCCTTTTTTTGAAAACTTTTTCAGTTGTTGGACCAAAAGTTACTCCTCCGCCCCTCCATATCGGAGAACGAATTGAACCTACTCTTGCTCTTCCTGTTCCTTTCTGCCTCCAAGGTTTTCTGCCGCCTCCCCGCACCTCTGCTCTTGTTTTTGCCTTAGCTGATCCTTGCCTCTGATTTGCTGTCTGCGCCAAAAACACCTGATGCACTAAATCAGTGTTAAGTTTAATCTCAAAAATTTCTTTCGGCAACTCTATTTCTTCAATTTCTTCCTTTTTTTGGTTATAAACCTTGACTTTCATATTTATACTCTGATTTCTAATAACGTCCCCCTTCTTCCTGGAATAGCTCCTTTTATCATTATTATATTATTTTCAGGGTCAATTTTTGCTATTTTCAGATTCTTAACTGTTACTCTTTCTGTGCCCATTCTGCCAGGCATTTTCTTTCCCTTAATAACTCTTTGAGGAAAAGCTGAACCAATTGAACCTATTGTTCTTTCTTCATGCTTGGTACCATGAGTAGCTGACTGGCCGTGAAATCCCCATCTTTTAACTGCTCCGGCAAATCCTTTTCCTTTAGAAATACCTGAAATTTTTACTATATCTCCTTCTTGGAAAACTGAAACATCAATTTTGTCCTCAATTTTGAGATTTGAGATTTGAGATTTGAATTCTCTTAAATATCGATAAGGTCTGTCTTTCTGGGGTTTTTTTACTTTCTTCTCTTTTAACTTCTCAAATCCAATCTGAACTGATTCATATTTATCTTTTTCTTTTGTCTTAATCTGAGTAATATAACAGGGGCCGGCTTTAATCAAAGTCACTGGAATCACATTCCCTTTTTCGTCAAAAATCTGGGACATTTCTATTTTTTTTCCAAGAATAAATTTCATATAAATAAAACGCGATACCAATCTACGAATAAACATACCAATGATACGAATATTAGTATAATTGGAATGCAATTCGTATATTAGTATCGCGTTCAGAATTCGTAGAATTCGTTACATTTTGATTTCAATATCCACACCGGCTGGTAATGTTAAATTCATCAAAGCATCAATAACGCTGGGGTTAGGACTTAGAATATCAATTAAGCGCTTATGTATTCTCATCTCAAACTGTTCCCGGCTGTCTTTATGAACAAAAGAAGACCGATTCACAGTATATTTATGAATTTCTGTTGGTAAAGGAACAGGCCCTGAAATCTCGGCTCCATGCCTTAAAGCTGTCTCCACAATTTGCCGAGTGCTATTATCAATCACTTTATAATCATAAGCCTTTAGCTTTATCCTAAGCCTTTGCTTCAACTCTAGTTCATTTTCTTTCTTTTTTTTCTTTGATGGCATCTTAAAAGAACGTCTAATTTAAGATTATATATTTATACTTTGGCGAATCAAGGTTCTGCGAGCAAAGTGAGCAGGTTCTTACTTTATTATCTTTGTCACAACCCCTGCGCCAACTGTCTTACCTCCTTCTCTAATAGCAAATCTTTGTTTTTCCTCAAGAGCAACCGGAACAATCAATTTAACTTTCAAAGTAACAGTATCGCCCGGCATAACCATCTCTGTGCCTTCTGGCAATTCTACATCTCCAGTAACATCAGTGGTTCTAATGTAGAACTGGGGCTTGTATCCCTTAAAGAAAGGCGTGTGACGACCGCCTTCCTCTTTGGTTAAAATATAAATCTCTCCTTCAAATTCAGTATGAGGAGTAACTGTTCCTATTTTTGCCAACACTTGTCCCCTTTCAACTTCTTCTTTCTTAAGACCTCTAAGTAAAACACCAACATTATCTCCAGCTCTTCCTTCGTCAAGAATCTTATTAAACATCTCAATGCTTACTGCTGTTGTTTTTGTAGTTGGTCTCATTCCCACTAATTCTACCTCTTCGTTTGCTTTAATTATTCCTCTTTCAACTCTTCCAGTGGCAACAGTACCTCGTCCCTCAATAGAGAAAACATCCTCAATCGCCATTAAAAACGGCTTATCAGTATCTCTTACTGGTTCAGGGATATACTCATCCAAAGCCTTAACCAGTTCTAAAATTGGTTTAGCCGCTTCATCATCTACTGACTTAACTTCTAAAGCTTTTATGGCAGAACCCCGAATTATTGGAGTTTCATCTCCTGGAAACTCATATTTTTTCAAAAGTTCCCGAATTTCTGACTCAACTAAATCAATAATTTCTGGATCATCTACTTGGTCTGTTTTGTTCAAAAATACAACCATTGAAGGTATGCCAACCTGACGAGCAAGCAAAATATGCTCTCTGGTTTGCGGCATTGGTCCATCAGGAGCTGAAACAACTAAAACTGCTCCATCCATCTGGGCTGCTCCAGTAATCATATTTTTAATATAGTCGGCGTGACCAGGACAGTCAATATGAGCATAATGCCTATTCTCTGTTTCGTACTCAAGATGAGAAACAGAGATTGTAAGACCTCTGGCTTTTTCTTCAGGAGCAGCATCAATCTGATCAACGCTTTTCTCTTGAGCGCCTAATCCTTT
>CAZOVC010000030.1:0-4019 GCA_964583485.1 uncultured Candidatus Saccharibacteria bacterium | reverse complement strand
AAGATTCCAGGTTTTTATCCTAAAAGGGATTTATCTAAACCAACTTTGGGATTAAAACAGGTTTTTTCTTTAATTAGAAAAGGATGGGGCCAAGATTTGATTTCAAAGCTAAAAGAAAAACAGCTTCCTTTAATTACCTCTTTTTTCATCCCAGCTTTTATGGCCGAAGCTTTTAACTATCCAGGAGATATTTTCTGCATTGTTTGCGATGCTGATATTTCTCGCAGCTGGGTTCCTTTGAGGCCGGCAAAAAGCAGAATAAAATATTTTGCTCCTAATTCTTGGGTAAATAATCGCTTAAAACTTTATGGCATAAAAGAAAAGAATATCTTTTTAACTGGTTTTCCTTTGCCTCGTGAGAATATTGGAACCAAAAAAGCAGAGATTCTTAAACATGATTTAAGCCATAGGATTTTAAACTTAGACCCGAAAAGAGAATATTATCAACAATATAAGGTTTTAATTGATAAGCATATAGGGCCTTTGCCAAGGAAATCAGATCATCCCTTAACAATTATGTTTACTATTGGGGGAGCTGGAGCGCAGAAGGAAATAGCAATTAAATATGTTAAAAGTTTGGCTGAGAAAATTAAGAAAAAAGAAATTAAAGTAATTTTGTCAGCCGGCATTAGAAAAAAGGTTAAAAAATATTTCTTAGAGAGTATTGAAAAACTTGGATTAGGAAATAACTTGGATAAAAATATTGAAATAGTTTTTTCTGAAAAAATAGAGGATTATTTCAAAGATTTTAATCAGAAATTAAGAAAGACCGATCTTCTCTGGACTAAGCCAAGCGAACTTTCTTTTTACACGGGCTTGGGCATTCCAATTATTATGGCTCCTTCTATTGGATCTCAGGAAGATTTTAATAGAAAATGGCTTTTAGCATTGGGGGCTGGTATTCCGCAAGAAAATCCGGCATATGCCAACGAATGGGTTTTTGATTATCTGAATAGCGGAAGGTTTGCTGAAGCTATGATGGATGGATTCATTGAAGTAGAAAAATTAGGTTCTTATAATATAAAAGAGACAGTTTTTAAAAATTAAAAATTAAAAATTTTATTATTATGTCTTGGTTAATAATTATTATCTCGGCTTATTTTCTTTTTGCCATTGTTTCTTTAGGGGATAAATATCTTTTAAAAGGCCCTCCAAATCCAAAGATATATGCTTTTTATGTGGGGGTTTTTGGAATTTTAGCTTTGCTTTTGGCTCCTTTTGTTGGTTTTTCAATTCCTGGCATTTTGGGGATCCTTTTTTGTTTATTAGCAGGAGCAATGTATGTTTTTGCTATTTTAGGAGTTTATGAAGGATTAGAAAAATTTGAAGCCTCCAGGATAATTCCTGCTATTGGCGGGTTTACGCCTTTATTTATTTTTGGCTTAATTTATTTGTTTTCAGGAGGGAAAGAAATTTTAGGCCTTAAGGAAATAATAGCTTTTATTCTTCTTATTCTGGGAAGCGTTTTTGTCACTTGGAACCCGTTAAAGAAATTTTCTTTTAAAAGTTTACAAATTTCAGCTGTTACTGCTTTTCTTTTTGCCTTAAGTTTTGTTTTAACAAAATATGTTTATTTAATTCTGCCTTTTTGGACTGGCTTTATTTGGATAAGAATAAGCGCTTTTCTAATTGCTTTATTTTTTATTTTTTTTAAAGAAGTCAGAAAGGAAATCTTTTCTAAAAAGTCCAGCTTTAACAAAAAAACCAGCGCATTTTTCCTTTTTAATCAGGGCGTGGGAGCAGGAGCTTTTATTCTGCAAAACTGGGCAATTGCTTTAGCAGGATTGGCTTATTTGTCTATTATTAGCGCTCTTCAGGGCGTTCAATACGTTTTCTTATTTATTCTGACAATGCTAATTTTAAAAGAAGGGCTTTCCAAAAAAGTGATTCTTCAGAAGTTTTTTGCTATAATCCTTATAGGATTGGGATTAACTATTTTAGGTCTAAAATAAAAAAATGAAAAAAATGATTTTATTAATTTTATTAGTTATAGTTTCATTTACTATTTGTTATTTTTTTATTGGTTTTTCAAAACAAGCAGAAAATATTACTTGGGGGGTTAATTTTTCTCAAAAACATGCCGAGGGCTTAGGTTTGGATTGGAGAGAGACCTATTTAGCTATATTAGATGATTTAGGCGCTAAGAATATTAAAATAGCTGTTCATTGGGATTTCATTGAAGGAGAGGAGGGGAATTATTATTTTGATGATCTGAATTGGCAAATTAGAGAGGCAGAAAAAAGAGGAGCAGAAATTATTTTAGTAATTGGCATGAAAACTCCTCGCTGGCCAGAGTGTCATATTCCCAGATGGGCAGAGAATTTGAATAAACAAGAACAGCAGGAAAGAGTATTAAAGTTAATTGAGAAGATTGTTTTGCAATACCGAGACACAAAAGCAATTAAATACTGGCAGGTAGAAAATGAACCGTTTTTCTCTTTTGGGAAATGTCCGTCATTTGACAAAGAATTGTTAAAAAGAGAAATTGATTTAGTAAAGTCATTAGATTCTCAAAAAAGACCAATAATAATTTCCGAGAGCGGAGAGTTTTCATTCTGGACTCGGGCAGCAAAAGCAGGAGATATAGTCGGGACAACACTTTATAGGAGGATTTGGTCTAAAGAATTTAAAATTTATTTCACTCATATCTTTACGCCAACTTTTTATCGTAGAAGAGCTCAAATTATTGAGAAGATTTTTAATAAAAAAGTAATTTGTATTGAGCTTCAAGCTGAACCATGGGGGCCGGAACTGCTTTACAGTTCGTCCCTAGAAGAACAGAAAAAAAGCATGGACTTAGAAAGATTTCAGAAAAACATTAAGTTTGCTGAAAAAACAGGTCTTGATGAGTTTTATTTATGGGGAACTGAATGGTGGTATTGGTTGAAGATAAAGCATAACAAGCCAGAAATCTGGGACCAGGCAAAAAAACTTTTTGGAAAATAAAAAAGCCAGATTCGCGATAAAACGGAATCTGGCTTCGGAGGAGGGTGATGAAAAGCTATTTTACCTCCCTGACAATTTCTAAAAAAAGAGCAATCCTTTACTATTTTATTTTAGCAAAACCAAGATGTCTTGTCAAGACCCTCAACTATCTATTATCATTCCAACCTTAAACGAAGAAAAATATCTTCCTTTATTATTAGAATCAATCAAAAAACAAGATTTCAAGGACTATGAAATTATTATTGCTGATGCTGGTTCTAAGGATAGGACTTTAGAAGTTGCTAAAAAATATAGCTGTAAGGTTGTTTCAGGCGGTCTGCCGGCAAAAGGGAGAAATCAGGGAGCTAAAATTGCCAAGGGCAATATATTTTTGTTTTTAGACGCTGATGTTATTTTGCCAGACAAGATTTTTGGAAAAGTTTTAAAAGAATTTAGAAAAAGAAAACTTAAAATAGCCACCTTTTTTTTACTGCCTTCTGAAAAAAATAAATTATCAAGCTTTTTTTTCACTTTTTTTTATAATCTTCCTATTTTCTTTTTTGAAAAAATTCTGCCTCATGCAGCAATGGGTATTTTAATAAAGGCAAAGCTTTTTAAAAAACTTAAGGGCTTTGACCAGGATATTAAATTAGCTGAAGATCATGATTTAGCCAGAAGGGCAGGTAAGTTAGGAAAGTATGGTATTTTAAAATCAGACAAGCTTTATGTTTCTGACCGCAGGTTCAAAAAAGAGGGCTGGCTGAAAATATATTCCAAATACCTTTTTTGCGAAGGCCATATGATTTTAATCGGTCCGGTAAAATCAGATATTTTCAAATACAAATTCAACCATTATTTGAAAAAAAATAAGAAATAGTTATAATGAAAATATATGGATTTATATGAAATGCCAAAATTTAATTTTTCAGGAAAACTTAAAAAGGTTTTGAAAAAAAAGAATAAGAGTAATATTGGAATTATTGCTTCCGCAATTTTTCTTTCTATTATTTTTGGATTTTTAGCCGGAGCTCTTACTAGCGTTTTCTTTTATTCTCAGTTTAATAATTATTCAGTAGAGACAAATCTTAAACCTT
>CAZOVC010000029.1:0-4540 GCA_964583485.1 uncultured Candidatus Saccharibacteria bacterium | reverse complement strand
CGAGATTTAATAAAGGAGGTTTAATGGATATCCCTGGCTAGGTCCAAACCCAGCTGAAGAACAAACCGATTTTGTTGAGTCCGTCCCCCTCTTCAAAAACTCCGCCTTGACTTGGCGGAGTTTTTGGTTGTGCTATAATGAATCAAAGGTCAATAATTAAATAATTTAATAAAAACATGACAGAGGAAGGAAAATTAATTGGAAAAGTAAGTCATTACTTTTCTAAAATAGGAGTAGCGGTTATTGAGTTATCAGATTCTCTCTCAAAAGGGGATACTGTTCGTATTGTTGGCGGTGAGGCAACTGATTTTGAACAAACCATTGATTCAATGGAAATGGAGCATGAAAAGACAGAAAAGGCAAAGAAAGGCGATGCGATTGGAACAAAAGTTAAAGAGAAGGTTAGAGAAGGATACAAAGTATATAAAATATAAATTTCTAATTTCTAATTTCTAATTTTATGTCTTTTCTAAAGGCTCTTGCTGTTTTTCTTGGGACAGTGATTGGGGTTGGGATATTTGGTTTACCTTTTGTGGCTTTAAAGGCCGGTTTTTTTATTGTTCTTTTCTATTTTTTACTTATGGCTTTAATCGCTATTTCCATTAATTTAATTTATGGACAAGTAATATTAAGCAGTGATAAGATTAACCGTTTGCCTGGTTATGTTGGAGAATATCTTGGAGAAAAATGGAAAAAGATTGCTTTTCTTATTATCGCAGTTGGTTTAATCGGGGCTCTGCTTGCTTATTTAATTATTGGAGGCCAATTTTTGAGTTCTTTTTTAAGCCCTTATTTTGGAGGTGGTCAAACTCTATACACTATTCTGTTTTTTATACTTGGCGCATACTTAGTTTTTCGAGGAATAAAAAGCATTTCTGGAGTTGAACTATTTCTGCTATTTCTCTTTTTTGTTATTTTAATTATCTTTTTTATCAAAGCATTTCCCTTTATAAATGTTGCTCATTTTAAAAGTTTAGACCTAAAGTTTTTAACCCTTCCATACGGAGTAATTCTTTTTTCTATTTGGGGCTCAGCTGTGATTCCAGAAATCAAAGAAATAACGAAAGGATCTAAAAAGGAATTAAGAAAAGTAATAATTACAGGAATTATCATTACTGTTATTGTTTATTTGTTTTTCATTTATATAGTTCTGGGTTCTTCAAGTATTGTTTCTGAAGATGCTATTTCAGGGTTAGAAAAAACACTTGGCAGCAATATAATAAAATTTGGATTTATCTTCGGGGTGATTACTTGTTTTACTTCTTTTCTTACTTTAGCTTTGACTTTGAAAAAGGTTCTTTGGTATGATTTTGGCTTTGATAAAAATCTGGCCTGGTTTTTGACTTGTTTTCCGCCCTTAATCCTTTTTCTTTTGGGTCTAAGAGAATTTATTAAAGTAATCAGTTTTACCGGAGCTATTGCCTTGGGGCTTGAGGGGATAATCATTGTTTTTTTGTATAAAGAGTTTTTGAAAAGAAAATTTCTCCAGAAAATGAATCCTGTTCTCTATTTTTTGGTAGGGATTTTTGTTTTGGGAATCATTTTTGAAGTAAGAACATTCCTCGCTTTGCTCGGAATAACCTTGATTCGCTAAAGTATTAAATATATAATCTTGAATTAGTTTATTTTTTATGCTAAGATAATATAATTAATATTTATGAACATAACGTTAGATGTTGTAACTGTTGTCGTTTTTGTTACTTTTTTAGCTTGGTATATGGTAAATAATGTTTTACCGTTTTTGTCATGAAGTCGAATAAACAATCTATCAATAATTTAATTCTTTTTTGTCTTTATTCTTCGGGCAAGCGCTTTAGTTTTGAGGAGTTAGTAAAAGAATGCTTTTCTCGTTTTCCAGAACGTTTTTCTTTTTCTAAAATTAAAAAATGGCCTGACTCTCGCAAGCTTGATAGTTCTTTAAGGAAGCTTAGAAAAAGAAAATTAATTACTGGAAACCCAAAGACATTTTTCAAATTAACTAATTTGGGCAGAAAAACAACCGAGGAGATTGCCAAGGTCTTTAGGCAGAGAAAGTTAAAATTATGACTATGTACATATTTATACTTATCGCTGGTTTTGGAGGAGGAGTTTTAAGAGGATTAGTTGGTTTTATTAAGCATCAGTTTTCTTATAAAAACGTTGGGTTCCGCCTTGCTTATTTTTTGGTTATGATGTTTTTGTCTGGAATTATTGGTCTTCTGATCGCTGTAGCAATCAAAGAAACAGGGATTAAATTTTTGGGAACAGATGCTTTAACTCCTGCTTTAGCTTTTATTATTGGTTATGCTGGAGGAGATTTTTTAGAGAATATTTATAAGATTATTGTTAAAAAATCCTCTTTGTATTCTGAAAAGTAGGCCTGGTTTACTTAATCAAAACCCCCCGCCAAGGCGGGGGGTTTGTTTTAAAAATTATTGTTAGACCTCGGAATTTTCTTCTTCTGGAGTTTCTTCAGTAGTTTCAGGTGTTTCTTCTTCAACAGCAGGAGTTTCTTCTGCCGGAGTTTCAGGTGTTTCTGGGGTCTCTTCAGGAGTCTCTTCGGGGGTTTCTTCAGGAGTTTCTTCTGGCTCCTGAGAAATAAAATTAGGATAAAGTTTATCTTGAATCATATTTTTTTACTTTTGTTTTAATTTTCTCGCGACCTTTATTTTCTATCACTATATTTTTAATTGTAAGGATTTAAAAAGTTCTGTCAACCCCCACACCAAACTTTGTTATGGTGTGGGGGTCAACCTTTTTTGTGGAAATTCTGGGGATTCCGGTGTATAATAAACTATGAGATTCATTGCTGATTTTCACATTCATTCAAAATATTCCAGAGCAACCAGTAAAAATATGGACTTGGAGAATTTAGATAAATGGGCAAGAATTAAAGGAATTAAAGTTTTGGGCACAGGAGATTTCACCCATCCTGAGTGGCTGAAAAATCTTAAAGAAAAACTTGAGCCAGCCGAATCTGGTTTGTTCAAACTGAAAAGCGGAAGCGACACTCGTTTTATTCTAACTTCTGAAATTAGCTGCATTTATTCTAAAAATAACAAAGTTAGAAAAATTCATATTATAGTTTTTTCTCCATCTTTTGAAATCTGTGAAAAAATTAATACTCAGCTGGGATGGATCGGCAATTTAAAATCTGATGGAAGACCAATATTAGGATTGGATGCTAAGGAATTAGCGAAAATTGTTTTAAATGTTTCTCAAGATTGCTTTATTGTTCCAGCGCATCTCTGGACACCCTGGTTTAGCATATTTGGCTCTAAGTCAGGATTTGACTCCATTGAAGAATGTTTTGAAGATTACACAAAATATATTTATGCCGGAGAAACCGGATTAAGCAGCGACCCTGAGATGAACCGGAGGATTTCAAATTTAGACAAAATTACTTTAATCAGCAATTCAGATGCGCATTCTCCTCAAAAAATAGGCAGAGAGGCAAATGTTTTTAATGCCGAGCTTTCTTATCCAGCAATTATTGAAGCAATAAAATCAAAAGACCCGCAAAAATTTCTTTACACGATTGAATTTTTTCCTCAAGAAGGGAAATATCATTATGATGGTCATCGGGTTTGTGATATAAGGTTATCGCCTAAGGAATCAAAAAAATACAATAATATATGCCCGAATTGCGGAAAGCCATTAACCTTAGGGGTTTTGAATAGAGTAGAAGAATTAGCAGACCGTCCAACTAATTTTAAGCCCAAGGGAGCAATTCCTTTTAAGAGCTTAATCCCCTTGGAAGAAATAATTGCTAATGCTTTAGCGCAGGGGACTGGCACCAAAAGAGTAAATCAGAAATATCAAAATTTGATTAAAGAATTTGGCAGCGAGTTTGAGATTTTATTAAATACTAGCGAAGAGAATTTAAAAAGAGTTACTTTGGCAGAGGTCGCTGAAGGCATAATAAGAGTTAGGCAGGGCAGAGTAAGTTTAGAGCCGGGTTATGACGGTGTCTATGGGAAAATAAAGATTTTTTCTCAACAAGAACAAAAGAAACTTTCAAAGCAAAAAACGCTTTTTTAAATATGAAACATTTTAATAAACAAAAAGGAGTTTCTCTTTATATAGCTATTATGATAATAGTCATTCTTTTGGCTATTGTTTTAGGCACAGGCGCAATTTTGTTAGGACAGTTAAAGACGATAAAGGGAATGGAAAATTCAATGATGGCTTTTTACGCAGCTGATACTGGAATTGAAGAAGTGTTGATGAATAGGGCCGGTCCCAGCTCTTTGTGCGCTAAGCTTAACCCCTGCGAATTGGATAATGGAGCAGAATATTATATTGAGGTTAAAGTTTCTGGAGAATCTGATTGCGATGCTGACAATTTTTGCATCCGTTCCGTTGGCAGTTATAAGGGAACTAAAAGAGCAATTGAAGTAGTATATTAAAATGACCAGACAGCAGGCGCAACAACGCATTAAGAAGCTAAAAAAAACAATAAACTATCACAGATATTTATATCATGTTTTAGACAAGCAGGAGATTTCTGATGCAGCTCTTGATTCTTTGAAAAAAGAGCTTTTTGATTTGGAAAAAGAAT
>CAZOVC010000028.1:0-4545 GCA_964583485.1 uncultured Candidatus Saccharibacteria bacterium | reverse complement strand
TAATCTTCTTTCGAAGAGTTGTTTCTATAGTGTCTGCTCTTTTTCTGGCAATTGATTGACGGGCAAAATAACCCAAAATCGAACCCACTGCTAAAGCAAGCAGACCTATTATAAGTAGGGTTAAATAATACATATTTCAAAGTAAGAAATTGGTTATTAATCATATTACTAAAAACTAAATAATCCAAATTCTAAAAATTAATTATTACCTATTCTTATTCTACCAAACTTCCCAATCTTTTGCAAGCAAAAATGTTCGACACTGGGTGTCGAACATAATTTGTGAAATGTGCAAAACTCGGTTTTGCACATTAAAGAATGTCAAAATACCTCTAATCTTTCGCTCCTATTACTTCGTCAATAATTCCATATTCTTTAGCTTCCTGGGCTGATAAGTAAAAATCCCTATCAGTGTCTTTTTCTACATCCTCTAAAGAACGACTGGTATGTTTTGCTATGATTTTGTTCAATTTATTCTTGATTTTAATAATCTGCCTGGCAGTAATTTCAATTTCTACTGCCTGGCCGGCAACTCCTCCTGCTACTTGATGAAGTAAAACTTCAGTATTAGGAAGGGCAAAACGTTTACCCTTTTCTCCAGCAGCCAATAAAACAGCTCCCATTGAACCGGCTAAGCCGAAACAAATAGTAGCAACCGGGCATTTAATATACTGCATTGTATCGTAAACTGCCATACCAGCAGTTACTGAACCTCCCGGGGTGTTGATATAAAGCTGGATGTCTTTTTCAGGGTCTTCGCTAGCCAAAAAAAGCATCTGGGCAATAACTAAATTGGCCAAGGTATCAGTAATTGGCCCGGCTAAAAAAATAATTCTTTCTTTTAACAATCTTGAATAAATATCGTAAGCCCTTTCTCCGTATTTTGTTTTTTCTAAAACAGTGGGAACTAAATTCATGATTTTTCAAGTAATTGAAATATTTTTTCTATTTTTTCTGCTTCTGTAGTATACTTCTTTATTTCCTCGAGGTCAAGTTCTTTTTTGCCGATTTCTCTTAGAATTAAATAATTTCTTACTTTTTTCTGAGCTTGAGGAAAAAAGGAATCTATTATTTCTTTTTCTGTCTTTTTTACCCCCACACCATAACCAGGACCAACTTCGTCAAATTTGGCGCCTTTGACGCCTTGTCCTGATTTGGTGTGGGGGTTTAGATAATCCTGAAAAGAGATTTTTAATCTCTCAGAAACCATTTTTTTAAGATTTTCAAGCATCTGTTTTTGTTCATTTTCAATTAAAACATCCGGGATTTCAACTTTTGTTTTCTCGCCTATTTTTTCCAAAATCTCCTGTCTGGCCCTTTGTTTTTCTATTTGTTCTTTTTCCAAAATAAGCCCTTGTTTAATATTCTTTTTAAGCGCGTCTAAATTATCAAACTTAGCGGCACTTTTGGCAAATTCATCATTAACTTCAGGAAGTTCTACGTCTTGAACTGAAATTATTTTAATTTTGAGAATAATCTCTTTGCCATCTTTGTTTAAAGTAATATTTTCTTTTTCTTCTCCAGATTTCATCCCAATTATTTTTTCTTCAAACCCGGGAAGGAAATGACCCTCGCCCAAAATAAAGGCGTCTTTTTGCGCTTCCCGGCCAATTTGAGGAGAAGAATATTCAATCTCCACAAAATCGTTTTTTTGAGCAGATTGGTTTTTTGCAGAAAACTTTGCGCGTGATTTCTGAAGCCATTTTAAAGCAGATTCAATTTCTTTATCTTCTATGCTAATTTCTTCTCTTTTAATTTTAGAAGCAATCTTTTTGTAATCAGGCAGACTTACTTCTGGCAAAACTGCCGTTTTTGCTGAAAAGATAAAAGGATTTCCCCGAGCTAATTTCTTAACTTCAATCTTTGGCTGAAAAATTGCTTCAATTTTATTCTCTAAAACTGCCTTTCTATAATTCTCTTCAACTGTCAAATTAGCAGCTTCTATTAAAATCTTTTCTTTGCCTATTTCTTTTTCAACAAATTCTTTTGGCGCCTTCCCCTTTCTAAAACCCTTGACCTCTAAGTTCTGGCCTAAATTCAAACACGCTTTTTCAATAAAGCGGTCTAACTCTTCAGCAGGCACTTCAATCTCCAGCTCCACTTCTGATTTAGAAAGATTTTTTACTGCGCTCCTCATATCAAAAAAGCAACTATTAACAAAGCAACAATATTCAAAACCTTAATCATCGGATTGATAGCAGGACCGGCAGTATCTTTGTAAGGATCTCCTACTGTATCTCCAGTAATAGCGGCTTGGTGAGCAGCCGACCCTTTTCCGCCAAAAGCTCCTTCTTCAATATATTTCTTAGCATTATCCCAGGCAGCTCCTCCTATTGTCATTGAAAGAGCAACAAACAAACCAGTTACAATACTTCCAATTAAAAGACCTCCTAATGCTTCCGGACCCAAAAGAAATCCGACTAAAATAGGAAAAATAACAGGGATTAAAGCGGGGATAACCATTTCTTTAATTGATGCTTTAGTAACAATATCAACGCATTCTCCATATTCTGCTTTAGCTCTTCCTTCCATTAATCCTGCAATTTCTCTAAATTGGCGCCTTACTTCTTCAACTACTTTTGAAGCGGCTTTTCCAACAGCGCTCATTGATAATGAAGCAAACAAATAAGGAAGAAGCCCTCCCATAAATAAACCAGCTATAACTTTTGGATTTTCTAAAACAAACACTGCTTGCAATCCTTTATCAATTAATTCCTGGGAATAAGCAGAGAATAAAACTAAGGCAGCTAATCCGGCTGAAGCAATAGCATAGGCCTTAGTAACTGCTTTTGTGGTATTTCCAACAGCATCCAAGGCATCAGTAACTTTTCTAACTTCTTCTGGAAGATTTGACATTTCAGCAATTCCACCAGCATTGTCAGTAATCGGACCATAGGCATCAACTGCTACAACTATGCCAGCCATTGAAAGCATTGACATTACAGTTAAAGCAATCCCATAAATACCGCCGAAGTTACAGCTTAAAATAATTCCTGCTGAAATCAAAATAATTGGCAAAGCAGTGGACCTCATTCCTACTGCCAAACCAGTAATTATATTTGTAGCAGGCCCTGTTTGAGAAGCAGAAGCAATGCTTTTTACTGGTTGGTACTGTTTAGAAGTATAATACTCGGCAATAACGAACATGCCGGCAGCAACTAATAAGCCTATTAAAAGCGGGAAATAAAATTCACTAATTATGCTTCCTGAAATACTAAGTTCAGATAATAAATATCTTACAATAAAATAAAATCCAATAGCAGACAAAACCGCAGAAACAGATATTGCTTTATACAGAGCTGTCATAATATTCTTTTTCTTCCCAAGCTTGACAAAGAAGCTTCCCAGAATAGAAGCCACTATAGATGCGGCTCCTAAAAATAACGGGAAAAATATAATCTGGGAATTTTGAGGAAAGATTAAATTCCCTAAAATCATTGTGGCAATAATTGTAACAACGTATGTTTCAAATATATCAGCCGCCATTCCAGCGCAATCTCCAACATTGTCTCCTACTAAATCAGCAATTACTGCTGGGTTGCGGGGATCATCTTCAGGAATGCCTTTTTCTATCTTCCCAACCAAGTCAGCTCCTACGTCAGCGGCTTTAGTATAAATACCTCCGCCAACTCTGGCAAAAACTGAAATCAAACTTGCTCCAAATCCTAAGGCAATTAAAGCTTTTAAATCTTGGAATAAAAAATAGAAGCCAGCTACTGCTAACAAGCCCAGGCTCACCACTAAAAGCCCGGTTACCAATCCTCCTCTAAAAGACAAATCAAGGGCTGGTTTAAGCCCCAGTTTAGCTGATTCAGCCACCTTTAAATTTGCTCTGGTTGAAACCATCATCCCAATAAACCCGGAAAGAGCAGAGAGAATTGCTCCAACTAAAAAAGCTAAGCTAGTTTTAAAATCAAAAACAAATAAAAGGATTAGAAACAAAACAACTGAAACTAAGGCAACTGTTTTGTATTGTCTTTTTAAATAGGAGACTGCGCCTTGTTGAATTGCCTTTGAAATTCCAATCATTCTATCTGAACCAGAAGGATTTTTCCTTATTCCTTGAACTAAATAAATAACAAAAACTATAGCGAAAATAGAAGTAAGAATAGGTATATATAACATAATAATTTCTACTTTTTAAATTTAAGATTATATATTTATACAATAGCGAATCAAGGTTCTGACAAAGTCAGGTTCTTATTTTCGGACTTTTGGTTTTGGCTTTTGGTCTTTTATCCTCTTTTTTCTCTTTCTTCTCTTTTTCCTCTTTTTCCTCTTGCTCACCTGCTCCTTCTGAACTTCTAACATCTATTTTCCAACCCGTGAGCTTAGCTGCTAATCTGACGTTCTGACCCTCTTTGCCAATGGCCAAAGACAGCTGGTCTTCAGGAACTAAGCAAAGAGCTTTACTCTTTGGCATAATTTTTACTTCTAAAACTTTAGCTGGAGAAAGAGAATTAGCAATAAATTCTTCTGGTTTTTCAGAGTATTCAATAATATCAATCTTTTCTCCTCCTAATTCATTAATTACTGCCATTACTC
>CAZOVC010000027.1:0-5219 GCA_964583485.1 uncultured Candidatus Saccharibacteria bacterium | reverse complement strand
TTAGAAAAAAAATCAGAGAAAGAAAAGCCAAGCGAGAAAACGATTTACGATGATTTAATTCCAAATGAAGATTTTTCTGATTTAATTTTATGTAACGGAGAATATTGGCAACCGTGCCCAAATGGTCAAGAATCTGTTTGTCCGGCTTACGGTGATCCATATTGCTGTACTGGTATTGTATGTAATGACCAGTGTTGGAGTCCGTGCCCTTCTGGTCAAACGTTTCAGTGTCCATCCGTAGGCGATGCGTATTGCGAATGGAATTAGTTCTAATAAAAGCTCATCACTGGATATTAATAAATAAATCTATGAAAGAAAAAATTAATAAAATCTAATAAATATATGGCAACTTATATAGCTATTTTTCTATTTGAGCTTATTCCGGCATACATTTTATGGTTTGTTTTAAAAAAGATATTAAATACAACAAAGTTTTATAGAATTGCAATTATATGTTGTGTAATATCATTGGTTATAGGTTATATAGCTTCATATAGAATGATAGGATATGAGGTTACAACAGATTATTTAACTAATATAAATGAGCAAAGAATCAATGAAACGGGACGTGGTATAACCTTACAAGAACAAAATGAATATAAAAAAGAATTATTTAATGATGATAATTACCAAAAACTCCTTATAACTTCTTCAATTAAATTATCATTGCCTCCTTTTATATTGATAATTTTCGCTATGTGGTTTTTCGTTAAAAAAGCAAAAGAATTATTAGAAATAAAATAAAACAATTATTTACAAAATTAAGAAAACATATGATAAACTTTTGCCTTGTAGCAAGAAGTTTTTTAAGTACACTAATTCTCGATAGTGGATGTTCTACGTATTTTACTAAAAATCGCTACTGGAATATTGCTATAACTAAAAGACAATTAAAAGCATTTTATCCTATTTATAATGAGAGTATTAAGGCTCTACTTGAGGTAATAGGCTTATTAATTACCGAAGAGAGAAAAGGTGTGGATGAACAGTTTAACAAAGTTACCTTGATTTTGTTAAGTCGATCAATTCAACATTTTGAGAGCATCGTTGTATTAACTGAAAATGGTTTATACGGAGATGCTATGGCCCTATCGCGAAATATTTTAAGTGATATGCTTATGTTTAGTTATCTACATCTTCACCCTGAACTGATTGATTTGTTTCTTAAAGAGAAGAGTAGTGATTATAAAAGTAACAAAAAATTTAAAGAAGTGTTCAGCGAATCTAAAATGATAGAAGAAATGGAAAAAAGAGGCGGGTCTATATTATCCAAAGAGTCATTTTCAAAAATAAGCAAAGCCTTACATGCAAGTAGTTGGGGTATTCAGTACTATGCAAAAGAAAGTAGTACCGGACTTACTCACCATCTAAAATACGGACCCGGATACGAGTTTAAGAAATCTTTAATGATGTTAGCAATGATTTTATCTGGCCCATGGGATTATGTAACTATGATTATTAGTCATAGAGAAATTGACAAGCTTGATGTTTCGTCAGAAAATTGGAAAAGAATAAAAAAGAAGATAAGCCAATTAGAGAAACCCGTTAAAAAGCTTTCAGCTAAAGGCCTTCAAATATTGATTAATTGGGAGAAATATAAGAAACAGTGAGCAACGGGGTGGGGTTCTTGACAAGTGTTCTCAAATCGCTAAACTTTTGATATAATAAATATAGCTATGCATAATAAACAAAAAAATCAAAAGTTCACTTTAAACAAAAAAACCCTCTATATGGGAAAAGAAGAAATATTTAAAATGGATAATTATTCTACTTCTACTATATCTCCTTTTGTTTCAAAAGATGAAAGTACCGATAAAAAAATTGCACCTAGTCAAACCGAAGGACAAATTACTGAAAAAGTGTCTCCATCTATTTTTGAGTTACCTGTTGAAAAAATAAAGGAAATGGAAGAAGAAAAAGCCAAAAAGAAAAAGTAAAAAATTAAAGTAATTTATTCTTTTTCCCATCCAGTTTTTAAAGGAATAACAACTGCTCCCGTTTGAGCCTGTATCTGTATTGGAATTGGGGCTGTTGGGGGAGCTGGTGGACGAATAATTTTTAGTTCGGAAACAAATACATCGGTGTCTATCTTACTTTCAACATAGGCACCTTTTATTTTATATAATTCAATAGAGTTTTCTCCTGAAGAATTCAATAGCTCTTGAGGATTAAATGGCTTTTTAATCTCTAATTCCTTTTCATATTCTTCGTATAATTGCCACATTAACTTTTCTACTTTCTCCGGCGGATTTTCAACTTTTAGATTTAGACTTTTTGCTTCTTTTCTATTTATTGGGTGCCCGTGGAAAAATAATTTTGAAGTAAGGGTTTCAACAATCTCTTCTATTTTATGTTCTTCCTCAGCTGACATATGAAGTCGAAGTAGTTTTTTCGCCATCATTCGAGATTGCGAATAAAAACGATGGACATTACCCAGGGCAAGCGGATGAATTTTTTGTGCCAAAATATTAAATGCTTGAACCAATTCGTCTTCATGCTTAATGCCTACATGCTCTTTTATTAAAGAGATGTAAGAAACTACATCTTCTACATTAATGCCAACCGGATGCCCTTGAGGATTTACAGGGTTAAATTCGTTGCCAACTTTTGGATCAATCGGGCCTAATTCTCCCATTGGATGCATCCATATTTTATTTGCACCCAAAGCAGTTAGAGTAGCTGCGCTATAAGCCTTGTAAGGTATGAGTGCTTCAAAATCTTTTGTGAATTCTCTTATCACATTTACTAATTTCCAGGGCACAACACCAACTCCACCAAAACTGTGCAAAAATAAATCTATCTTTAAATTATTTTCTTTCTCTTTTAGCTCTTTAAGATGATCATAAACAATCCTTACAGCATCATCTGCCATTTGATAAGGAACATTTTGTCTGGTGCTTACGATATAACAAATAATATGGGTATTACCCCTCTCTTTTTCTAACTCTTTAATTAGTTGAATTCTTGCTGTTTTTGGGTTTTTCTCTTCAGCTTCTGTCTTTTCTTGAGTTGGCGAACTATTTTGCTGACCATTGTTATTTTGATTGTTTTGATTTTGGTTCATATATAGTGTATTATAATTCATAGATAGATTTTATGCAATTTTTCACTGTCTTTCTATTTCCACCCAAAATTTTTTCGGCTTGTTAAACAAAAATAAAGAAAAAATTATGAAGGTTTCAATCAATAATAATTTCATAAAAAAATGGGAGATGAAATATGATAAAATTGAAAAAGATGAAAGAGAGTATCGAAATATTTTAGAAATAATTTCAAGTGACATAAAAAATAAAGGTACATTAAAGAAATCAACTTTTATACGTATTCTTGACTGGAAAACGACTAGGGTAAAAGGAATCGTGAACTTAGCTAATTTTAAAGAATATGCGAGGAATATAAAGAAATGTTTAAGAGATTCTTATTCAGACGAAGAAAAATTAGCTATTCTTGATAATTTGAGAGGTATTGGTGTGCCGGTTGCTTCCACTATCCTCCATTTTATATTTCCCAAAACATTTCCTATTATGGATATAAGAACAGTCGAAGTTTTACATCTTGGTCAATATATCGAATCAGATAAGAGAGACCAAAAACGATTTGTTCCTTTCAGAAATGAAATAAAAAAAATTCAAAAGAAATATCCCAATTGGTCTCTTCGCGAAATAGATAAAGCTTTGTTTGCTTATCATAAAATAAGAATTGATAAGCATAAATTAAGAAAGAAAAAATGCATAAAGTAGAGTCAGCTCTACTTTATGCCCAAAAATTTTTCGGCTCGCTTGCCTTGCCGAAGTTCAAAAAACACAGGCAGGGCCAACAACAGGCAAAAAATGGAGGGGGTTTGGGGGAGGAAATTTTTTGCCTGCTTGTTTCCCCCGCTAAGCGGGGGACCGGCTCTGAAAAAGGGTGGGTGCTTTTTCAGAGCCGCTCAAAAATCATCATTTGGATTTTGTTCGTAATAAGAACCTTTCGTCGCTTCGCTCCTCAAGAACCTTGTTTCGCTAAGGTATTAAATATATATTCTTAAAATAAGTTCTAACTTTATTCAAAATTGACCACCAAATCTGATTTTCGTCGTTTTTTTGCCCATTCGCCTCGGCGCCCCGCGCCTCGGCGGGATAAAGCAAGATTTTAAATTGTCGGTGTAATATTTATGATTAAATACTTCATCTATTGTAGAAAATCAACTGAAAGCGAAGAAAAACAGGCCTTATCTATTGAAGCCCAGCTTGTTGAATTGAGAGAATTTGCCAAACAAAATGATTTGCTTGTTGTCCAAGAGTTTGTTGAAACAAAAACAGCAAAAGAGCCGGGCAGGCCTGTTTTTAATAAAATGCTGGAGCAGATTGATACTGGAAAGGCTTCAGGAATTTTAGCGTGGAATCCTGATCGCTTAGCACGCAATTCTGTTGATGGCGGAAGAATAATATATCTTGTTGATACTGATAAAATTAAATCGCTAAAATTCCCTACTTTCTGGTTTGAGCCAACTCCTCAGGGAAAGTTTATGCTTTCAGTTTCTTTTGGCCAGGCAAAATATTACACCGACAATTTGAGAGAAAACATTTTGCGGGGAATTAGGCAAAAGATAAGGCGTGGAGAACTTTCGGCAAAAGCTCCATTGGGATATTTCAATGAACCAAGATTAAGAACTATTGAACCGGACAAAAAGACGTTCAATAAAATGAAAAAGATATTGGAAGCTTTTGCCACTGGAAAATACACATTAACTAAAATCCAAAGCAAAATGTTTTCTTTTGGCTTGGTTAGCAATAAAGGAAAACCCATTCATCTTTCCACAATACATCATACACTGACTAATCCGTTCTACTACGGATATTTCCGCTATCGCAATGAAATTCATCAAGGCAGCCATAAGCCAATGATTTCTAAGAAACTTTTTGATAAAATCCAGCAAGCTCTCAAAGACAATGGCAAGCCCCGCAAAAGGCAAAAAAGAGAATTCTTGTTTCGCAATTTTGCTAAATGCAAAGAATGCGGCTATATGATTACTGCTGAACAGCATATCAAGAAAAGCGGGCTGCGTTTTCTTTATTATCGTTGCACTAAGAAAAGCAAAATTCACAAATGTAAACAGAGCTTTTTGCGGGAAGAAAAGCTTGCCCAACAGATTAAGGATTTTATTCAAAAAGTTTCTTTAAGCGATTATTGGAAAAATAGGTTTCTTTCAAAAACAGATGAATGGCAAAAACAAGAAA
>CAZOVC010000026.1:0-5372 GCA_964583485.1 uncultured Candidatus Saccharibacteria bacterium | reverse complement strand
TCAATGTTTTTCCAAAACTCAAATGCTTTTCCATAAGGATAACGGTATCTTCGCCAATGAGAAAAATATGTTTTTAAAAGAGTGGACACCGAAAAATAGTTTAAATTAAACCAAAGGAAAGTCTGCCAGCCCTTTAAAATTGCTTTTGGCGCATCAAAAAACTGCCAAACCAATCCCTGCAAAAAAATACTCATTATTATATTATACCTCGTAGAAGAAATTATTCAAAACTAATCAAAACTAGGTCGGACCTAGTTTTGCCATCCCCTATTTTCTATTTTCTATAATCAATTTTTTGATTTTTTTAATAACAAATTTTGTAACTAATCGGTTTTACACAACTTCCTCTAACAGTGCCGAAACCAAAATCTAAATTAGAAAGCTCGCTTTCTATATTTGGATCAAGCAAATCAACCTCATAAGAAAAATCTGCTTCCGTTGGTTTATTGTAGTATTCTGAAATATAATTTAAATTAAATAAAAAAGTTACCTTATTTTCACGATTAATAATTATTCTTACAGTTAATTCAATGTCCCCATTAAATTCAATAGGATAATCTAAATACTTTACAGGAACACGTTCTAAATCAAATTTTGAGTCTTTTATAACTATTTTTTCAAAACCTATAATCTCTGGGTTTCTTTCCGCTATATAAAAACGTAAGATTCTGGGATTTTCTCCGATTGAAAAAATGAAAACAGGCGGATCCTCCACATCGTCCTTCTTGTTCTTTATTTTATATCTAATTTTAAACGATTCGAAATTTGTTGGAACAGAACATCCATACCATATATCAGGAGAAAAAAAGTCCTTAGATCGAGGGCAATAGAATCCATCTTCATCAGGATTATCATAATATTTTATAATCCATTTATCTATATTATCTTCAAAAATACCTCCGTCGCAATTTTCTTTTAAATCTTCGTTCTTTTTTGAATTTATATTTGCTTCGATAGTGGAAGAAACTGAGGCTTTATTATCTCTAAATAAATCGCTTCGACCTAAGTAAAAAGAAATTATAACCAAAATAATAAACAGTAAAAGAAATAAAGCTACTTTAGGCCCATAACTCTTTTTAACAAAACAATAAATTTCTTTAATTAGTTTAATTAGTTTTACCATTTATTTATTTTTATTTCATTAAGTCGGAGAATAAAGTTTTAAACCCTGTGGTGTTCAACCAATAACTATTAGGGTTATTTCTAAGATATCTTTTTATTTCTTTTCTCTGAGTTTTTAGCTTGTCTCCCGCTTTAGTATCCATAATTAAAATATTAGAATAGCTTCCATCTAAAAAAGATATATAGGAAATATTATTGTTCTTTTCTTTTAAGCTGATGATTTCTATAAGTTCTGAAATCTGTTTGTCCTGTCCTCCTCCAGAAGTGTTAAGATGTTTTGCCTCCAATAAAAATATTTTATCGTTAAATTTTATAATTAAATCTAAGCTTTTATTTTGTTTCTTTGTTTTTATCTTAATATTTAAGTTTCTGCGGATATTTTTTATACTAAAAATTTTAGAGAATTTTGCAACACATCTTTTGTTTTTATAAAAATCTTTCCATTCTTTAACTTCGGTAAAGCCAAGTTTACTCAGAATAGAAATTAATTTCAATTCACCACATTTTCCTTTTTTGCGAGAAGAATTCGAGTCTAAAACTGCCTGAACCCATTCTTCTGGCACAATTTCATTAAGTAGCCTTTTAGAAAAATATCTTTGCGTGATTTTTTTAATTAAACTTAAGTCCTTCTTAACAGCATCTAGAGTATTATCACAGGCATTAACAAAACAAATAAATTCTGAACAATTAGAAAATTTAGAGAATGTTTTCTGCAGTTCATTATAATATTTATTTATCACTTGGAGTTTTTCTTTTTTTCTTTCTAAAGTTTTAATCGTTATTAAGATATTTTTAATTTCTTTTGTATTCTGTATATATTGATTTATTTCAGGATGCTTCTTATCAAAAATGTAAAAATCATCTAATGATTTTTCCAAATTTTCTTGAGATATTTTAAAATAATATAGATTGTTTTGAATATTTTTGGGCATAAAGATAATTTAAAAATTTATAAACAAAATTAAATGATATTCTTTTTCGACCATTATCGCGAAAATTAGTAAGAAAAAATGAGAAATATTTTTTTCTGTTAATATTTAATTTTTTGTTGAATTCTTCCATTAGCTTTCTTTGTTCTTTTTGAGAAATCCTCTCTCTAAAAATCAAATGAGCCATATTCCTAGAACTGTCCTTGCCAACAAGACCGAGAATATTATAATCCCTTATATTTTCAAGCTGTATTTTTTTGCCGTTTTTACTATCAATTGCTCGCAAAAAAAGTATATTATTTTTTAATATATTTTTTGTATTCTGGTCAATTTTAAAATCATTTATATGTTTGATATTTTGAACAGCTAATTTTACACTTTTATCTCCGTGTCTCAAAAGATTTTCTGTTAAACGGGTTACTCCTAAATAATTCTTTATGTTTTTAACTTCATTTAAAAAATTACCTCCCAATTGCCAGCCAAATTCTTTTTCAATGGTAAAACTTATTTTTTTCTTTTCTGGAAAAATAACAGCTGATATTCCATTTTTCTCAATATTTTTATCTTTTTTCTTAAAATAAAAAGAAATTACATTATAAGTGGTATCTTCAAAAACCTTTTCTTTAAAAACATTCAAAGAAACTATCTTAAATTTATTAAAAAATATCTGCCTTATTTTTTTTGCGTTTTCAGCTGATAAAAAATTAAGCGGGACAATTAAAATTCCTTCCTCTGAATTTAGAATAGAATTAATTGAAGCTTGATATAAATCCTCAAATTTGGAATTTATTCCTTTAAAATATCTATCTTTTATTTCTTTTGTTGCCTTGTTTTTATGAAGATAAGGCGGATTCGTAAGAATAAAATTATAATTTCTAGGAAGGTTTATAGAATCGTTATAAAAAACTTCTTTGTTGTCAACATAATTTTTATCACAATCAAAACCTGTGATGTTTTTACATTTATTTTCCTTCGCCCAAATTATTAAATCTTTATTCCCGGCAAAAGGATCTATAACTTTTTTATTTCTTATATATTTTGAAAACCCCTGAAGAATATATTCAGAATTTGTAGTAAAAAATTGCCCGTTTAGTCTTTTTTCTGTCATATTCTTATAACCATTTTAAATTTGGTTTTTTGATAACTTGTATAACCTTTCCACTAACAACATATTTTGGAAAATCTTTAAGATGTACATAAATAGGGGGGAGATCTTCTGTCGATTCTGATAATAAAATCACTTGTTTATTTTTTCTATCAAATACAAATTTTTTGATATTAGCGACATCATCAATAATCGATAAAACATAATCACCACTTTTAGGACTCCTATCACTACTGTCTATTATAACAAAATCGCCATCATCAATAGTATTTCCTTTTACATTTGCTCTATTCATCGACGACCCTTTAGCTTTAATACTAAAAATATTCTTTTTCTTTTTTAATAGTTTACTCGATATTTTCAAATATCCCTCTAAACATTCATCGGCAAAAATAGTTGCCTCTCCACAGTTTGCAGAACCTAGAATTGGCACGTTTAAAAATTTTGTTTTTTTATTAGCATCAAATTTTTTACCATATTCAAAAAATCCTCTCTTTTCTAGCTGATTAAGGTGATGTTTAACTTTCTGTGGATGCTCTTCTCCAATGAGTCGGCCTATCTGCCTTAACGTCATATTGCTAATATCTTTCTTTTGGGAAAGCTTTATTAGCTTCTTTTGTATTTCATGCATATGTTTTATTAAGATTAACTCTTTATATTAATTTTATCAAACCCAGCTACCTTGTCAAGTGTTAATTGACACCCTTGACAAAGCATCGTCTTTTTCTCTTAAAATCAAGCTAAAAAGAGAAAACGACGACGACGACGACGACGACGACGGGAGCGTCAAAACCGAGTCGCCTAAGGGAGACTCGGTTTTACGACGGACATATCGTCTACGAAAGTGTTAGAAACCCAGTGTCTAACATAGTATTATGTGGGCAATGCAGGATTTGAACCTGCGACCCCTGCAATGTGAATGCAGTGCTCTGCCGCTGAGCTAATTGCCCATTATCTATATATATATTACAATATATATGTAAGTATGCAAATTTTTGAGCTACATTTTAATCCTAAATTAAAAGAAGATCAAATCTTTGATAGTTTTGTTTACGAGCCGGAAAATACTTATGAAAAAAACTTAGGAAGCTTATATGTGGTTGGAGAACTTCAGAACACCCTGCCCCAGAATTCAAAATTCTTAGATAATCTAACTAAAATTATTAAGAAAAATTATTACACTTTTTCTATTAAATCTCCTGAAAAGGCTCTTTCTCAATGTTTAAAAAAAGCAAACGAATTTTTAGCAGAAGAAGTGAAAAAAGAAAATGTCAGCTGGCTGGGAAATCTAAATTTTACTATTCTCTCTTTAAATAATTTTAATTTAATTTTTACCAAAACAGGCGAACTTACAATTCTTCTCTTAAGAGGCAGTGAAATAATTGATATTGGCAAAAACCTGGACCTTCGGCAAATTGAACCTTATCCTTTAAAAATCTTTATTAATATCGTTTCAGGAAAACTGCTCCAGGATGATAGAATTCTGATTTTAACTAAAGAAGTTTTTGAATTTCTGTTTCAACAAAATTTATTAGCTAAAATCGCTAAAACAGAAAATATCAATTCAAAAAAAATAAAAGAAATTCTCCCTATATCTCTTTTTACTAAAGACGAAGGCTCAAAGATTTCTGGAATTTGCTTTATAGCTGTTCTTACAGCAGAATCTGAAAAAACAGAAAAATTCCAGCCAATTCTTTTCCAAAACGAAAAAAAATTCTCTTTTCCAAAAATTTACCTGGTTAAATTTGCTTCGCAACTATTTAACCGGGTGAAATTTCCTTTTAAAATTCCGCAGATCATAAAAAGACCAAAATTGCCTAAGATTAACCCAGTTAAATTTGCTCCGCAACTATTTAACCGGGTAAAATTGCCGAAGATAAAAATTCCTGCCGCAGGTCAAATAATAGAAAAATTTCGGCCTAAAATAAAGATCAAAAAAAAGTTAATTTTAATTGTTGTTTTAATCTTAATTCTATTTTTTGGATTTTTAATATTTAAAAAAGCAGGAGAAATAAAAGAAGGAGGAGTTAAAAAATCTCTATTTGAGATACAAGAAAAAGTTAATCAAGCAGAAAACTTCTTAATTTTTAAAAATGACGAACAAGCCAATGCTCTTCTTAAAGAGGTCTGGAAAGAAATCTCTCTTTTGGCTGAAGAAGAAAGCTCTTTAAAAACTGAAGCTCTTTCTTTAAAAGAATCAATTGAAGAAAAACTAA
>CAZOVC010000025.1:0-5696 GCA_964583485.1 uncultured Candidatus Saccharibacteria bacterium | reverse complement strand
ATATTCAAAAATCAATATCTCCATTTTTTGAAACCTGTGAGATAAGATAAAAACTATTAAAACTTATCCAATTAGAAAGGCTTATTCTCAACTTCTCTGGAAATTCAAAAAATATATGGATTATATGAACAATTTAAGAAACAAACTTAAGAAACGTTACAAATAAAAAAAGGGGTGTCGCTTTAAGGACAAAACCTTAAAGACTTTTCCCCTTCGTGATATTATCATTATAGCAAACCAGCATATATTGTCAATAGTTTATCTGTGAATAAATCAAAGATAATTTATTTTTGTATTCTTTTTGTATTTTTGATTGTAGGAATTTGGCGTTATCGGGTAATTGATTTAAGATTTAATAATTCAGAATTAAGAAGATATAATGATTCAGAGCAAGAGATTGCTTTGGTCGGGAGAGTTGTTAAAGAGCCAGATGTTAGAGAAACAAATACTAAATTGACGATAGAAACTCGGTTTCCTAAAGGAAACCGAGTTTCGTCTAAAATACTGGTTACTGTTTCAAGATATCCAGAGTATAAATACGGAGACGAATTGAAAATCATAGGCAAGTTGGAGACCCCTCCTGTTTTTGAAGATTTTAATTATAAGGATTATTTAATTAAAGATGGAATCTATTCTGTAGTTTATTATCCAAAAGTTGAATTATTAAATAGGGGAGAATATGAAAACTTTATTTCTGCAGGTTATGCAGGAATTTTATTTTTCAAGGATAAATTAAGACAAAGTATTTATAGATTATTATCTCCTCCGCAAAGTTCAATTTTAGGGGCAATGCTTTTAGGTGATAAAAACAGAATGTCTTTGGAGTTAAAAGAGAAACTGAATATTGCTGGCGTGCGTCACGTTACAGCAGTTTCTGGAATGCACGTATTGATACTTTCTACTATTTTAATGTCTTTTCTGCTTGGTCTTGGATTTTGGAAAGGTCAGGCATTCTATATCTCAATAATCATTATTTTTCTCTTTATTGCGATGACCGGATTTCAAGCATCAGGTATTAGAGCGGGAATAATGGGCGGGCTTTTTCTTTTAGGCCAGAAGATTGGAAGAAAATCTGTAAGTTCTCGGGCTATAGTAATAGCGGCAGGTATAATGCTTGTTATAAATCCTTTGCTTTTATTGAATGATGTTGGCTTTCAGCTTTCTTTTTTAGCAGTATTGGGAATTATTTATTTGTCTCCTGCGTTTAAAAGATGGCTAAGATTTATTCCAGAAACAAAGTTTTTTAACTTCAGAAGCATTCTAACTATGACATTTTCTGCCTATATTTTCACTTTACCAATTCTGATTTATAACTTTGGCAGAGTATCTTTGGCAGGTCCTTTGACTAACGTCTTAATCCTGCCTTTTATTTATTGGATTATGATTTTTGGCTTTATTTTTGGCTTAGCAGGAATGTTCTGGCAATCCCTGGCCTGGATTTTATCTTGGCCAGCATGGTTTTTACTCACTTATTTAAAGGAAGTAGTAGATATCTTTTCTAAATCCTGGGCAGCAAAAACCATTGATAATGTTCACTGGCTCTGGCTGGTAATCGCTTATCTAATCTTAGGATTTTTTGCTTGGCAGTTAAACAAAAGAAAAAGATTAAAGTTTTTAGAATATTAAAGCTAAAAACTTGCAAAGTTTTACACAGTTTGCTACTATTCTTTATGTTTGGTAAAATAAAAAGAGAGAATTAAACTGAAATTAAACTAATACTATGTCATTTTTATCTAAAAAAATAAAAGAAGCTAAAAGAACTCAGGTTGTCGCAACAAACTTAGCTTTGGATGAGTTAATCAAAGAAGATGTTCTTAAAGAATTAAAAGAGAAATTTTCAGAAGATGGAGAGATAGTTACAACTTATATAAGATTTCATCTCATGCCTGAAAAAGAAGTTTCTGATAGAGAAGTAGGAGCAGCAAAAAAGAAAGGAATAGTTATAACAACTATTGATTCCACCACTTTAGAACATCCCTCCCCGACTCATATTAAAGAGAAGGTAGTAGTGATTACGGCAAATAAAAATAAAATATTAGAGAAATTTCTAAAATAAGTTCGTATGCTAAATATGACATTAAAAGAGCTTTCAACAACTGAAAAAAAAGAGAAACCTATATTTGAAACTCCCATAGATACTTTTTCTTTCTCAGAATCAAGGGTAGTAGTAGATTTTGATGATTGGCAAAAAATGAAAGAAAAAGTTGAAGAGCTTGAAAAAAGGATTAGAGGAATTTTTGAACAAAAAGAAATAATAAAATTTAGAAAAATTAGTGATGCTAAGGCGAAAAAAGAAATCACAGCTTTTATATTAGAGATTAAAGAAAAAGGTGTTCGTAAAATAAATATTTTAGAAATTTTTAGTAATTTAAATTTACCTCCTGAACAAATAGAAAAAGTGATGAAGAAATTTGAGCAAGAAAAGAAAGTAACTAAAATTTTATGAATGGTGATGAAAACAAACAAATCATTTTTGAAGTAAATAAGCACGGCTGGGTTTTATTATTTGAAAAATTCAAAAAATTAGGTGTAGGTAGTAAAGTAGTTTTAAGAGCATTAAATATCCCAAAAATTAAAGAAATTCACGATGAAAGCGGACATAGAATGCGTGAGATAGAAGCTGAAGGAGGAGCTAAAGTCAGACCAAAACTTGATTGGGATATAACAAAATTTTGACCTGTAGAAAACTTTTGTATTGTTGTTATAAAGATAAAGCACCGAAATATTTGTCGTTGATTTCTACCATAAAACAAAAAAAAGAAACCACATATAAGAGAACTTAAAAAGCTCTCTTTTTTTATTTTAGAACAGAAATATATTATACCTTGAAAACAAAAAAGCCCCTATTAAGGGTTTTGAAACAGATTGTTCCTTGAAAGGTTTATTTATTGTTTTTTTTCTAAATCATATGTCGCTTTAATTAAAGCGATAACCATCAAACTACTGATTGCCCCAGTCATAAATCTTCGCCAGAATCAATCCTCTATTTTAAGAGAAAATAAAAACATCCCAGCGGTGGGCTTTTTGTTTTGGCTTTAAGAATTTAAAAAAGGTTTTTATAATAATTCAAATCCAAAAATTGATTCACAAATAAAAACATCAATCATAGTAATAATAAACAAAACAAGAATTAAAATTAAAATTGGTAAGCCGAGAAATAAAAATGCTTTCCGGAGATGGGTCTTATTTTCTTGCTTAGTTTCTCGCAAATTCTCTATTATTAAGAGTATTGTTCCCCAAAAGAAAGTGATAAGAGCAATTATGCCAAATACAACTTTTGCGTAATAAAATTTTTCAATATTATAATCAGAATACATACTTGCACAACCTATATTTAACATAATAGAAAAAACCGAAATAAATAATAATGTTCTTGCTTTTAACATATTTTATATAGTTTTTTTAACTTGGACGATTTTCTTGTTTCAATAACAATCTTTATCTTAACGAGTATTCCATTCAATATCACCGAGTTTATCATCAATCCAATCAAGTCGGTCAATAATTTTTTCAAATTCATCAGCATAATAAGGTATTTCTGGTTTTGAACCATAAATAGTTCTATATAATCCAGTCGGCTTTATTGTTTCTTTAGTCCCCTCTGATTCAAAGACAAAATCGTGTCCTATTCTTTGAGATATATTCCACAACAGAAAACTTATCACAATAAGCAAAATAACTATTATCCATAAAGGATTCTTTAAAAAATAAAGAAATCTCAAAA
Organism: uncultured Candidatus Saccharibacteria bacterium; assembly: GCA_964583485.1. Taxonomy (GTDB): domain Bacteria; phylum Patescibacteriota; class Minisyncoccia; order Minisyncoccales; family GWA2-38-27; genus JAUWYA01. The sequence goes on along the minus strand of CAZOVC010000025.1, from coordinate 1,972 downwards.
TCTGTTTACTTCTGATGAATAATCCCGGAATATTACTTTTAATAAAACTATTCATATTATTCCAAATGTATAAGAGGTAAATGATAGAAGCTAATCCCAGCCAAAACCAAGACTTGTATAATATCGTTCCAAAGATAAAAATTATTAATCCAAAATTTATTAGGAAATGAATAAATCCTTTTGATGGTTTTTTATCGTAGGTTTTCATATTCTTTGTTACGAATTTTTTAACAAAATTTGTATCTTATCCATTCAACGCTCAAAAATATAGGAATAACCGCAATTAACATCACTATAAAAACATCCCATTCTAACCCACTATTAAATATCTTAACTAACATTAATAAGCCAAGCCACCACCAATCTCTTTTAACAAAATCCCAGTAGCCTACTTCGTATCTTTTCAAGAAATCCTTTTTTATCTTTTCTTTTTTGGGCTTCCCGCAGGAATGAAACGAATACATTGAATCATATTCTTCTCCACATTTTGGACATTTTATAATAGACATATTTTTATTTTTTTATCAAATTAAAAAATCTTTACTAAAATAAAAACTAATATTACAAAGATACAAAAGATTAAACTTATTAAACACTTTTGAAAAATAGTCGCCGGTGACATCAGCTTTTTAGCATAAAAAAGCAAAGTTCTTAAGAGGGGTGGTGTCAATACTAATAAAATCAAGATGATTAAAAGTTTAAGAAAAGCTTTAGCGTCTCCAATCTGTTTAACATAAAAAGCCTCAATACAAATAATATAAACACTACCTAAAAAGACTAATAAGAAAATAATTTGTATGAGTTTTGGATAAGTTTTCTTCCAAAAGCTTAAAAACTGTTTTAAAAAAAATTTCATTTTTTTCTTTAATTCTATTTTATACTTAAAGAACCACCGTGTCAAAGTGAATCCGACGAACTTTGTCGGTCTGGGCAGCAAAAACCATTGATAATGTTCACTGGCTCTGGCTGGTAATCGCTTATCTAATCTTAGGCCTTATTGCCTGGCGATTAAAAAACCGGGAAAAACTAAGATTTTTGAATTATTGAGAAAAATTTGACAGGTGTGGTTGAGGGAGTAAAATGGAAAATAGAAATATGGAAATAATAAAGTGTGACAAGTGTAAAAAGATTTTAAGGCCGAAGGGCAAAGAGAAATTGATTGAGAAAACGAGTGGAATGGTTAGAACGACCAATTCCCACGAATGGTTATCTTTTGATTTATGTAAAAAATGCGCTCCAGAATTAATAAAATTTATTAAAAAATATTTAAAAACATGAACGGAGAACTAATAGATTTTTTAGACAAGAAATTTAATAAAATTGAGGAAAACTTTAAAGAAGTAAAAAGAGGCATAGCCGTGAATAAAACCAATATTTTAGTTGGCTTTAAGCAGGCACGAGAAGAGCGAGCTAAAATAAAAGTAAGAATTGATGAAACATATAATTCCGTTGATGGATTTGTTGCTATAGTCACTAAACTCCAAGATGAATTTACAGCGATGAAAGAGGATCTCAAGAGAGTTAAGTTAGTTATTAAAGAAAAACTCGGAGTTGATCTTACTTAGCAAGAAGTAAAAAAGCGATTTTAGAAAAAGGAACCGAGTTCCTTTTTCTTTTTTCCGGGGATTAGATTATAATGGAATAATGAATAAAAAAGCTTGCCCTTCACCACCAAACTTTGGTGTGAGGGCTTGGGTGGTGACAGTTAATATGGGTTATGGTCATCAGAGAACTGTTTATCCTTTAAAGAATTTGGCTTTTGGCGGAAAGGTTATAAATGCTAATGATTATGAGGGAATTCCAAAAAAGGATAAAAGAATCTGGGAATCCACCAGAATGTTTTATGAGTTTATTTCAAGGTCCAAAAGAATCCCTTTTATTGGTGAGACCGCTTTTTCTCTTTATGATAAATTCCAGAAGATTCCAGGTTTTTATCCTAAAAGGGATTTATCTAAACCAACTTTGGGATTAA
>CAZOVC010000024.1:0-5698 GCA_964583485.1 uncultured Candidatus Saccharibacteria bacterium | reverse complement strand
GGGAAAGGTCGAAATTAGATAATTTAAATTAAAAGAAACATGAAAAAAGTTTTAGTAAGTTTAATTCTGATAGGTATTTTAGTTATTCCAGCAATAGGATTAGCTCAAGATGTGGTTCCTGTGCCTGCCCCTCTTTGGGGAGAGTACAATGTTTGGGATACGCTTGATAGTATTTTTAACTATCTTTTCGCAACCTTGTTGATTGTAGCAGCTATTTTCATTATTATTGCTGCTTTCTTCTTTGTTACTGCTGCTGGAGATCCTGACAAAACAAAAAAGGCAAGAGACTTTGTTCTCTATGCTTTAATCGGAGTATTAGTAGCTTTTCTTTCCAAAGGATTAATATATCTTGTCGACACAATAGTTAAGTAAAAAAAAGGTAGGGAAATAGGGATATTTCTGGTTTTTTTGATTTGGTTTAAATAAAAAATAGTTTGCCCCCGCATAAATTTAGTGCGGGGGTTGATTTTTTACATAAAAAAAGGTATAAGTATAATAAAAAAAGCCCTCGTGGTGGAACTGGAATACACGCGTGGCCTAGGACCACGTCCTGTAAAGGTTGCAGGTTCGAATCCTGCCGAGGGCACATCTATTTACTTTATAGATATTTTTGTTTTCTTTTTGCCTTCAATTTTTGGAATCCTTATACACAGGATTCCATTTTTCATTGTGGCTTGGATTTTGGAGCTGTTAACTTCAGCAGGCAGGATAATTTTTCTTGAAAATTGCCCCCAATAACATTCTTGATAAAAGTAATTTTTCTCTTTTTCTTCAAATTGCTTTTCTCTTTTTCCCTTTATTGTTAGCATATCTTTTTCAATGGAAATATCCAAGTCATCTGGTTCTACGCCGGCAACTGCAGATTGAATAACAATTTCTTTATCTGTTTGATAAACATCAACTGTTAATTCTCCTTCTGAATCAAGCCAATTATCTTTTTGTTCTATAGGAACTTTTTCAAAATCGGAACCTTCTTCTGATTTAATTTTAATTTTTTTCTTCATTTGATTTTACAGACGCTTGCTATTTTTTTAAGCTTCCTAAATCCAAAGGAAATGAAAAACGCTAAGCCGCTTAAAAGAATAATTAAGAAAATAACCGAGAAAGCTAATAAGAGATAATTTTTTTCTGCCAAGCTTTCTTCAATTATCATTATAGAAGTATTAAACAAACCATGCAAGAGAACAGCTACTATTGTTCCTTTGAAAATTAATCTCATTCGTTTTTTAGGTTCAAAAAAAGATAAAGCCAAGAAATAACCTAAGGCTCCAGAACACAAAGCGTGCAGTAAAGTAGCTCCTATAAAACGGAAGGAAGTAATAGTTATCGCTTCTTTAATGAGCATTGGTTCATTTCCCAAAAACAAAACCAAGATATTTTCTAAAGCAGCAAATCCAAGAGCCGTGATGAGCATATAAAGCATGGTATCTACTGGTTCGTCAAATTCTGGATTGCTGATTACTTTTTCTTTAACAATCAAAAATTTAGAAAGTTCTTCTACTAAAGCTATAATAATAAATTGATATACAAAAAAGAACAAAAAGGGGAATCTTTGCAAAAGATTTCCTTCAAAAAAAGATAAGCCGGCAGATATTTCTATTTCTATTAAGCCGGCTAATACAGCTGAAAGCATTCCATAAAGGAAAATTTTCAAAACCATTCTCTTTGATTCAGGATGAGCATCTTTACGCAAATAGAAAAGGAGCCAAATTATACTTGGAGCAAAACCGAGAATGATAAAAATAATATATGTTATAATTTTGGCCATTTTTCAATTATTAAACATTTCTTTTTATCTTTAACAGGCAATTTTTGATAGATTTCTTCAGTAATAAAAGGGATAAATGGATGCAGAAGTTTTAGAGAGTTTGATAAAACATAAAGTAGAATTTTTTTAGTTTTTTCATCTTCTTGTTTTTTAGACGCTTCAATATATACATCGCAGAAATCATGCCAAAAGAAATCGTATAAGGTATGAGCCGCCCGGCCAAAAGCAAATTTTTCCAAGTCGTTATTTACTGATTTTACGGTTTTGCTTAAAGCTCTTAAGATTTTTCTGTCAGCAGGAGTAAGGTTTTTTATCTGCGTAAATCCGCGTTCTAAATCAGCGTAAATCCGTGTAGGTTTGTTCGTTAAAACAAACCGTGAAGCGTTCCAAATTTTATTACAGAATTTCTTTCCCATTACAATATTATCTTTAACAAATTTCATATCTTGGTTTCCCATAATTTGATAAGCAATTCCAAAACGAACAGCATCTGCGCCAAATTCATTGATAAGATTTATTGGGTCTATTCCAGTGCCGAGCGATTTGGACATTCTTTTTCCTTCTTTGGTTAAAATAGTGGCATGGATATATACATGTTTAAAAGGAACTTCTTTTTTAAATTCTATTCCAGAGAAAATCATCCTGGCAACCCATAAATTGATAATATCCCGGGCAGTGCTCAAAACATCAGTTGGATAAAAATTCTTGGTTGTAAAAGGCCAGAGAGCAGAACTAAACCAAGTATCTAATACATCTGTCTCTCCTTTAATAGGGATTTTATGGCCCCACCAGATTTGTCTGGAAATACACCAATCTCTTATATTCTTCAGCCAGTCAAAATATGGTTTTTCAAAACTTTTAGGATGAAATTTTATTTTTCCTTGTTTAACCGGCTTTTCAGCCATTTTAGCCAATTCATTCATTTTCAAAAACCATTGCTTGGAAAGAATCGGCTCTATTACAGTATTACATCTGTAGCAGAGAGCGCTTTTATGAGTATACGGTTCAATCTTTTCCAAAATTCCAATTTTTTCCATATCTTTTACAATTTCTTTTCTTGCTTCTGCCACTGTCATTCCAGCATATTTATCAGCCAGTTTTGTCATTCGTCCGTCAGGACCTATAACCTGTTTTTTTTCTAAACCGTGCCTTTCTCCTATTTCAAAATCAAGAATATCATGAGCTGGTGTTATCTTCATAGCGCCAGTTCCGAATTTCATATCAACTATTTTGTCTTGAATAACTTTCATTTTTGCCGGCCCGAGCACAGTTTTAATGATAATTGTTTTGTCAACGTATTTTTTATATCTCTGGTCTTTGGGATTCACCGCCACGGCGGTGTCTCCTAATTTTGTTTCCGGTCTTGTTGTGGCAATAGTAATAGGTCCATATTTAATGTAATACATTTCGGCCGGTTTTTCTTTATAAACAATTTCAAGGTCTGATAAGCTTGTTGAACAGCGAGGGCACCAATTAACTGTCCGTTCGCCTTGATAAATCCATGCTTTTTTATAGTAATGCAGAAAGGCCTGTTTTACTGTTTCAGCATATTCTTTGTCCATAGTGAATCTTGTTCTGGACCAGTCGCAAGAAGCCCCTAATTTTTTAAACTGATTTAAAATAATATCTCCGTATTTTTCTTTCCATTTCCAAACTTCTTTGATGAATTTTTCTCTTCCCAAATCAAATCTAGTTAATCCCTGTTTTTTTAATTTTTTCTCTACTACATTTTGAGTAGCGATTCCAGCATGGTCTGTTCCTGGAAGCCAGAGAGTTTTAAATCCCTGCATTCTTTTCCAGCGGATTAAAATATCCTGAATAACGGCATTTAAAGCATGACCCATGTGCAGTTCTCCGGTAACGTTTGGAGGGGGAATGACAATTGTATACGGCTTTTTATGGTTTTTAGGAAGTTTGTCTGGATTAAAAAAACCGCTCTTAAGCCAAAGCCGGTAAATTCTATTCTCAACCTCTTTTGGATTATAAGTTTTAGATAGTTTCATATGTTCATTCTAACATATTCTTAAATTAGCGTCAGCTTTGATTTTTTGCCAATTTTTGGGTTTTCCAAAATATCCAGCTATTCCTGTCATTACGGCATTGTCTGTGCATAAATTTTTTGGCGGAACCAAAAAATTAGAATTTTTAATTTTTAATTTACAATTTTTAATAAATTGTTTTCTTAGTTCTTTGTTAACAGAAACTCCTCCTCCAAGAATTATTGTTTTTACTTTGTAATCTTTAGCCGCTTTAATTGTTTTTTTAATTAAAACGTCGATAATTGCCTTCTGAATTTCTCGGCACATTGCTGGAATATTTTTTTTATCTTTACTATACAAAACAGCAGTTTTTAAACCAGAAAAGCTAAAATCATAATTTTTTTGGTTGAGCATGGGCCTCGGCAAGTTAGTTTGTAGTTTGTAGTTTGTAGTTTGTAGTTTGTGTGCTTCGCGCTCAATGGCAGGTCCTCCGGGATATCCAAGCCCTAAAATCCGCGCTGTTTTGTCAAAACATTCTCCAGCCGCATCATCCCTGGTTTCTCCAAGAATTTTATACTTGCCAATATCCCGCATTAAAATCAATTGCGTATGTCCGCCGCTCACCACTAAACAAATTGCTGGAAAGGCCGGCAGCTTATCAATAAAATTAACTAATATATGACTTTCTATATGATTTACTGGAACAATTGGTAAGTTCCATTTTTTAGATAATTCTTTAGCAAAATTAATTCCAGTCCACAAACAAGGATCCAAGCCAGGCCCAACAGTTACTGCAATAGAATCTATTTTTGACCTCTTTGTTTTTTTTAAAGCTCTTTCTAAAACAAGGGGTAAATTATTTTGGTGTTCCCGTTTTGCTAAACTTGGATAAACTCCGCCATATTTTTTATGGATTTCTGTTTGTGAAGAAATAATATTTGATAATATCTTAAAACGAGGACGTTTTTGTCCTTTTACTTCCACAACAGCGACGCAAGTATCATCGCAAGATGTTTCTATAGCTAAAATAATCATATTTACTTATATTATCAAAAATCTTGCCCTGACACCAATGAAATTGGTAGTGAGGGTTGATTTTTTTCAATTTTTATGATAGAATAAGATTACATTTTGGCCCCATCGTCTAACGGATAGGACGACACTTTTTCAAGGTGTAAATCGGAGTTCGATTCTCCGTGGGGTCGCCATGCATCCTCAGCATAAAAAGGCAATCAGCTTACGTTTAAAAGGACGAAGTTATAATGAAATAGCACGAGCTTTAGATGTTTCTAAGGGTTCATTGAGTTTATGGTTTAAAGATTTAAAATTACCTAAATCTAGCCAAAAACTTCTTGCAGAAAAAATGAGAATTGCTCGCGAGCATAACTTATTTGAGAATAATCGACTTCGAACGCGAAACATTCAAATTGAGAATCGGAAAATAAGGCAATCTGCTAAAATAGATATTAAACCACTTTCAAAATATGAATTAAAATTAATGGGAATTGCACTTTATTGGGCAGAAGGATGGAATAGAGATAACACGGGGAAAGGACACGGAGTGTGCTTTTCTAACTCTAATCCAGATATGGTTAAATTATTTTTAAAATTTTTACGAGAAATCATAAAGGTTCCAGAAGATAAATTAAGAGTCGATATCCATATTTATCCAAGCATTAATGAAAAATCTGCTATTAGATTTTGGTCTAATGTAACTAATATTCCTAAAGAACGATTTCGTACTACTCAAAAGATAAGTCGGGCAAGCAAGGGAAAACGTTCTAAAAACTCACTTCCTTATGGTACACTTAAATTAGATGTTGGTAGACGTCAAAATTTCTTCAAAATCCAAGGATGGATTGATGGATTAATAAAAGAAAACAGCTAATCCGGGTTCAACTCCCGTTGGGACCACACATATTTTAACCGCAGCTATTGACAAAATATCTGG
>CAZOVC010000023.1:0-6896 GCA_964583485.1 uncultured Candidatus Saccharibacteria bacterium | reverse complement strand
CTCTTGATGCTCAGACCCGCTGGATGCTGGGAAAATATATGGGCTTCTGGGTTACCGAAAAAGTTAGGAAATAAGCGATACTAATATACTAATAGCATACCAATGATACGAATATGAGAAAACCCCAGCTATTTTTTCCAAAATTATCTTACCAAATTACAGGAATATTATTTACTGTGCATAATGAATTAGGCAGATTTTGTAGTGAAAGACAATATTGTGATCTTTTGGAACAAAAATTAAAGGAAAGTAATATCAAATATCTTAGAGAGAAAAATATAAATAAAGATATTAAGGGAGATCGTGTGGATTTTTGTATAGAAGATAAAATTGTTATAGAGTGCAAAGCTAAGAAATTTGTGACAAAAGAAGATTATTTAGTTTTACAAAGATATTTACAAAATTCTAATAAGAGATTAGGGCTTATTGTCAATTTTAGACATACTTATCTTAGACCAAAACGAATTGTCCGAATTGAAAGAGCTTAATAAATAGCGCAGAAAACAATACAGCACATAAGAATTCGTATCATTGGTATGTCATTCGCATATTGGTATCGCTTTTTATTCTAAATGGATGCGTTCTCTAAATTTACCCAGCTTAGCTAATAATTGGGGATATTTTTTTAAATAAGGATCTTGCTGTAAAATTTGTTTTGCTGATTCTCTGGTTTTTTCAACCAAAGATATGTTTTTTAAAGAATTCATCATTAGGTCAGGAATTCCCCATTGTCTGGTTCCTTTAAAGTCGCCAGGCCCTCTGATTTCCAAATCTTTTTCAGCTAAAGCAAACCCATCTTCAGAACTGATTAAAGCTTTTAACCGCTGATGAGTTTTTTTAGCATGCGAATCAGTGAATAATAAGCAATAAGACTGATAACCTGCTCTGCCGACTCTCCCTCTGAATTGATGGAGCTGAGCCAGTCCAAAACGTTCTGTTCCTTCAATCATCATTACTGTGGCATTAGGAATATCAATGCCAACTTCAATTACTGAAGTAGAAATTAAAATGTCTGTTTTTTTATTCTTAAAGTCCTTCATTATGTTCTCTTTTTCTTTTGTTGCCATCTTTCCGTGGAGCATTCCTACGTTTAAATCAGGAAAGATTTTTTTTGAAAGCTTTTCATATTCTTCTTTCACTGCCTTTACTTTAGCCCAGCTCATTTGGGCTTCTGACAGTTCTTCATCATCATTATTTTTTTCTATTCTCGGGCAGATTACAAAAACCTGTCTTCCCTTTTTTACTTCTTTTTTAATAAAATCATAGGTTTTTTTTCTTTCTTCAGGCTTAATTACCTGAGTAATTATTTTCTTTCTTCCTTTGGGAAGTTCATCAATCAAAGAGAGATCTAGGTCGCCGTAAACAGTTAGAGCTAAAGTGCGAGGAATAGGAGTAGCGGTCATTGAAAGTAAATGAGGAATAATATCTTGACTGCGACAAAGCTTAGCGCGTTGTTCTACTCCGAAACGATGCTGTTCATCTAAGACAACTAAACCGAGTTTTCCAAATTTTACTTTGTCTTGGATTAAAGCGTGAGTTCCAATTAGAATGTCTACCCCCACTACCAAATCTTTGGTAAGAGGGTTAATTTCACCTTTAGTTTTTTCAAGAAGTTTTTTTCTGGAGATTTCTATTATTTGGTTTTTTAATTTCTTTGAACGGAATTGGTCCTGTTTTCCAGTTAATAAACCAATGTTAACTTTAAAATCTTGAAGCAGTTTGGCTATTTCCTGAAAGTGCTGCTTAGATAAAATTTCAGTAGGAGCCATAAAAGCAGCTTGATACCCCTGTTTAACAGTATTTAAAACAGCCATTGCGGCGACAACTGTCTTCCCGGAACCAACGTCTCCTTCCAGAAGACGGTTCATTGGTCTTGGTCTTTCCAAATCCTTTAAAATCTGCCAGGCGGATTTTTTCTGCGCGTCAGTTAATTTAAATGGCAATGATTTAACAAGATTCTGAATTGTTTCTAATTTAATTGGAAGAGAAACCGATTTTTCCTTATTAAGACGATTTCTTTCTCTTAAAACAAAGAGCTGGATATAGAAAAGCTCTTCAAAGGAAAATCTGTCTTGAGCTTTTTGCGATAATTCCACAGAGCTTGGAAAATGAATCTCCCAAAGAGCTTTTTTAATTGGTATAAGATTATATTCTTTTATTATTTCTTCAGGCAGGGTTTCACTAATTTGATTTTGAAGACCAGTTAATAAAGGTTTTAAAATATATCTGATCCATCTTGAAGACAAACCGGCAGTTTCCGGATAAACAGGAATGAGCCGGCCGGTATGGGTTAGATTAGTTTGTAGTTTGTAGTTTGTAGTTTGTAGAGGGGCTTTTTCATAAATAGGGTTTGATAGATACACTCCGTTTTTTGATATTACTGCTTTTCCGGAAAGAAAAACATTATCTCCTTTTCTCAAGGTTTTTGTTAGATACGGCTGATTGAACCAAGTTGCTTTTATTGCTCCTGTTTTATCTTCAATAACTGCTTGGGTTAGAAACATTTTTCTTTTCCAGGTTCTTTTAGTTTCAATTCCAAGAATCTTTCCGTGAACCGTGCAAATTTCATTGATTTTTACTTCTGAAATAGGAATTAAATTAGAAAAATCCTCGTACCTGCGAGGAAAATGAAAAAACAAGTCCTGAACTGTTTTAATTCCTAACTTTTTTAATTTCTTTTGATAAACCGGCCCAATGCGGGGAATGTCTTCAATTAGAGTGGTAAGATTCATTGTGCGCCCGGCAGGACTCGAACCTGCAATCTGTCGCTCCGCAAGCGACCGTTCTATCCATTGAACTACAGGCGCATTTACTTTTTCAATTTATCATAAAATTCTTTAAAAATCAATTTTGCTGCGTTAAGCTAAGCTTAACGCATTAGCTTAACGCATTGATTTGACTTTAAGCAGAATTAGAGTTAAAATAGAATAAACCTAGGGAGGAGTCGCATAATGGTTATTGCAGCAGATTGCTAATCTGCGCCGCACAAGCGGCCTGTGAGTTCGAATCTCACCTCCTCCGCTGGTAAGGTGGGATGGCAGAATGGCAATGCACTGGTTTTGAAAACCAGCGTCCGTAAGGACTTGGGGGTTCGAGTCCCTCTCCCACCGCCATCCGGGATTTGGCTCGCCCGCTACGCGGGCTCGCCACCCGATTTTGAACGCAAAATCGAATTTTTTGTCTTTGTTCCGCGAAGCGGAACGCCAGAAGCGGGCTTTTCTTTTTCTTGATTAAATTGTTTTTATTTGTTATCATATACTTGTATAGAATTATATCAGAACAATTTAATGTTATCAAATTATGGAAAATAATCAAGAGAATAAATTGGGGAAAAAAATAAAATCCTTGCGGCTTAAACTTGAGCTTTCGCAGGACGAATTTGCCAGAAAAGCTGATGTTCCCTACACTACGCTAACTAAAATTGAAACAGGCGTTATTAAAAAGCCATCAGTGTTTATCATGGCTAAATTAGCCAAAACGCTTAATGTTTCAATTGAGGAGTTAATAAAATAAAACTATGTCAACACTTTGGAATAAAGATCAAGAGAAAGACTTTTTCATAAAATCCCTTGAGTTTGCTACTCCGGAGCAACTTTTTTATATCACCAAAAATAAAAAATATTTGGCTTATTGGCCCAAAAATTATGACGGCATAAAAACAACCTTGCAAAGTCGAAATTCATTGATTGGTTCTTATTCGGAGAAATGGATCACAGAATTATTTAACGAAATCGCCGAAAGAGTTGGTGGTTATTCGGTACAAGGTGTTGTATCCGAAGAAATAGGGTTGTCTAGACAATCTCCAGCCGATGTCGCTATATGCAAAACCAAAGAGGTAGTTCAAGTCCCCAAAAATATTTTGATGATTCTAGAAGTAAAAATTTCTGTAGTTTGGAATTGGGAATTTATTCCAAAAAATAAAGATTTGGTATGTGTTGGTGATTACAGAACACATCAGGGCAATCCCGGACTTTTAAGGTCAGACATAATGTTAAAAGCTATTGGTAAGAGTATTAACATCAGAGTATCAAGTTTTTCTGCTTCAAAAATTCCTATTGTTATAATTGGCAATACACCAATAACAAAAAGTTATTATGAAAAAGTTGATCACCTTAAAAAGAACGGAATTATTCAAGGCTTCTGGTCGGTAAATCCTAACCCATTAGATAATAATGGTGAAAATATTAAAAACACACCAAGTAATGGTTTTTGCCGATTTGATAATTATGAAGAATTAGACAGATCCTCGCTGAATCTTTTGAAAGAAGAAAGAGAGTTTTTCTCAAGCATGCAAACTAAAAAAGGATTAGGTGAAATTATTGAGATAGCAAACAGAGAACAGACTTATGAAGCTAAAGCCCAACGCTTTTTGGAACTATTAAGAAAATCTGATAAGTAAAACTTATATGAAACCACAAAATTTTTACAACCAGAGAAAAAATGGAACTAAAACTAGCTCTTTTGGTACGCCTGGACGTATTAATCATGACTCGTCTAAATTTTATAATAGTAAATTATATAAAGGATTGAATACTGACAAAAATGTAAAATATGTGGAAAACCAAATTGATCTAGATAATATAAATAAAATTTTTTGTAAAAGTAGCGAATCAATGGCAGAATTGCCAGATAACAGTGTGCATTTAATGGTTACATCTCCGCCCTACAACGTAGGAAAAGATTATGATAACGACTTATCATTAGATGAATATAGAAGTTTATTAAAAAGAATTTTTAAAGAAACTCACCGAGTTTTAGTCCCTGGCGGAAGGGCATGTATAAATATTGCTAATTTGGGCCGAAAGCCGTATATTCCACTACACAGTTTTATTATTGAGGATATGCACGATATTGGTTATTTGATGAGAGGAGAGATTCTTTGGGACAAAGGAAATAGTGCCAGTCCTTCTACTGCTTGGGGAACTTGGCTGATGGCTAACAATCCTGTATTAAGGGATGTGCATGAATATATTTTAGTTTTTTGTAAAGATACGTTTACTCGCAGAAACCCAAACAGAAGGAAAAGCACTATTAGTAAAGATGAATTTTTGGAATTCACAAAAAGTATGTGGAACTTTTCAGCGGAGAGAGCAAGAAAAGTAGGACACCCTGCGCCCTTCCCCGTAGAATTACCTTACCGTTTAATTCAACTCTATACCTTTGAAAATGATGTCGTTCTTGACCCGTTTTTAGGAGCCGGCACAACTTGTATAGCCGCCTTAAAAACAAAAAGAAATTATGTTGGTTATGATATAGATAAAAAATATTGCGATTTGGCAGAACAAAGAATAAAACAATTTTTACAAGAATAGATAACATTATTTTCGTCTAAATAAATTATGAAAATAGAAACAATTTTGCTAATTTTATTTCCAATAATTACAGCTATATTAGGTTCGTATTTGACTTATTATTTCACAATTAAATCCAAAAAGAGCGAAGCCATATTAAAATTTAAGGAAGAAAAATACTCTAATTTGCTAATTCTTTTACAGGGTTTTGTTGGTAGGACTACTTCAGGTGAAACAAAGAGGAAATTTTTTGAAGAACAATATAAATCTTGGCTTTATTGTTCAGATGGTGTGGTGAAAGCGATAAATAAAATGGTGCAACTCGTTATTGATTCGAGAGGCAAAGAGCCGGAGCCAGAAAAAGGTAAAAAAGCAGTTGGAAATATTGTCCTTGAAATGCGTAAAGATTTGTTGGGAAAAACCGAATTAACCTCAGAAGATTTTAGATATACAGATGTTATTGAATAAAAAATATGGATAGAAATAATTGTAATCATAATTGGAAAATTCATGTAGGAGCAAAACATCAAATCAATGCTTCATTCCCCGCAATATATATTTGCGAGAATTGCGGCTTGACTATGGAAGCATCAGATGTAATTCAACTTAGAATTGTTGATTCCATGAATAGATTACAAGAATCAATCATTATTCTGCAGAAACAAATCCCCATAACAGGTTCAGAAATTAGAACAATAATGAGCAAATCTGCTGAGAAGTTATCTAACTCAATTGACAAATTCAAGAATGAGCTCAAAGAGTATTCTGAATCAAGCAATAAACATACTAACGCAATAAAGTGGTTGACCGGAGGATTGGTTTTTGTTGGATCAGTTCAGATTATCGTTATTTTAATTTTAAATTTTAAATAAGTGATTTTCCGCCAAAGAGAAACTTGAAATTACCCCATTTTTAACTATAAATCCATGAACGAAAAACATGGCTTAGAAAAATCTGCCATCAAGTATTTCGTTGAAGCCTATAACAAACACTCCAACAAAAAACTAGGGATAAAAGAACATTCTGACAAACCGGATTTACCTTAGTTGATCAAGAATCAGATCAAACAATTGGAGTAGAGATTGCTCACTTATTGTATGATCCAAAAGAAGCAAAGATGTTGCTTGGTCGATCTTCTGCAACAGCTCACGGAGTAATGAATTCAGCTGATCTGATCAAAACGCTTAACAATCTTCTAAAAAAGAAAACTAGAAAAACAATTACATATAAGCCGCATGATAAATTATTTCTTGTAATTAGAGTTACTTCACCTATTTTTGATAAATCAACTTTTGATATGTTTGAAGATAATATAGTCATACCCGAGAATCAATATGATGAAATCTGGCTTGTCTTATTTGATTTTTCAGAAAAAAAATGGCAAAACTTGAAGCAAATAAAATAGGACAGCATCACACAAACAATATTAAAAATAATTTGTCGCCAAGCTCGGCAGAGCCGAGCAATCCCGCAAAGCGGGATTAGAAAAACTTGAAATTGTCCTTTCCGCTTCTGCTTTTGGGAAAAGAGGCAATGCCTTCGGGCAACTCTTCGAGTCCCTCTCCCACCGCCAGATGTCCAAATTCGAACCTTTAGAATATGCTA
>CAZOVC010000022.1:0-7152 GCA_964583485.1 uncultured Candidatus Saccharibacteria bacterium | reverse complement strand
TTTGCTAAAAGTTCCTCTTTTGAAGGTATTTTTGCTAAAATAATCATTTCTTCAGCAGTTTTAATTTCATTTTCAAAAAACCCTGCAAGAATCTTCAAATTCTTATTCTTTTTAGAAAACTGATAAGCAATTTTAGCTGGCATAATCTCATCTCCAAACCCAAAAATCAAAGCAAGCTCTCCTTCTAATTCTTTAACATCAAACTCCATTTTGCTTTGCTTAAAAGCTATGCTCAATAGAGTTTTCTTGGCAACAGTTAATAAGCAGTTATCTTGTTTTAACTTTTTCCTTAAATCAAAAAGATTAGTTGTTTTCAAACCGTCAATTGCTACAAAAACCACTGTTTTTTGTTGAGCAATGCTTTGCTTCAATTTCTCAATAATATTCTTTTTTTGTTCTTTAGTTAAAGCCATAAAAAAAATCCGTGGATTACCACAGACAGCAAAATTTGCTTTATCCTCGGCAGGTCTTAATTTGCCTACTGTCTATGGATAACTAATACTAACTTTTATCTAAATATCTGTCAAGGGTTACTCTTCAATGCAGAGAAGTTTTTGTTTGTTATCACAGTATTTTCCCTGATCAAAAACAAAAACTGCATCTTTATCTTTGCCTGTTGTGCCGGAAGCCAAAGCTCCTAAAGCAACTGCATCAGTGTATTGTCCAGCTGAAGTATAACAAGCTGGAAATGATGGTTTTGGCTGTCCATCTGGAACAGGGTAACCCCCAACATATTTATCTCCTTGAGTCCAATTCTGACAGGTAATTGTAAAACTATATTTCTCAACCAGAGATTTGTAATAATCTGAAAGCGCAGCAGCAATGCCAGCGCAGTTTTTCTTGCTTTCTTTATTAATACGGCCTAACCAAAGATTCTTCATATCTTGTAAAAATCCCTGTTCAAATTTTTCTTCATTGATTATAACAGAATCTGAAAGTCTTGTTAAAAACTCCTCAAAGTCTTTTGCTAAAAGCCGGTGGCAAGTTGCTCCCCGGATTATAGTGGCTGAGGGTTCAGCAGAAATAAAAACACCGCCTGTCCCGTTATAAGTTCTTTTTAAGCGCTCCACTGCCGAGTCCTCATCGCTATCCCCGCCAATAAACGCATGCCATACTCCTTCAAAACCCTGGGTATCTGCTTCTGTCTGGCATATTTCATCAGCTCCTTCAAAACCATCTAAATTTCCGGTATAAGTTTCCTTGGTTATAAATACTCTTCTTAAATTCGGCAAATCATTTGGCAGATAGAGCCATTCCTGTTCAACAGACAAATAATCACAGCTAGCCATTTCAGGAAAAGTAATAGCAAAAGGTCCATCTGAATAATCAATTTCATTACCTTCTCTCCAAGGATATTCAAGAACAACAATCCAGAAACCTGACCCATATTCCTGGCCAGGATAAATCTTCCATTCATACTTCCCTAATCCAGCATCAATATTTTCAGCAATCCATTTTGGCTCTGCCCCTTTAAATAAAACAATGCCAACCTTTTCTATCCCTTTTGCTTTCCAGGTAATCTCATAGGTCTGGCCAATCTCCCATTCTTCTGCTCCATTAGGCGTCAAAACCTGAATACTTTCTTTGCTATAAACAACAAATAAATAAAAAACAAGAGCAGCAACTATCAAAATCGCTGCTATTGCAGTATAAAGTAAACTTTTTTCAGCAGTGAATTTTTCAAAAATTGAACCATTCATAAAATTTATTCAGCTAAAGAACAAATAGGATTCAGCCGACGACTTAGGTTGTCTTTAATTTTTTCGGGGTCAGAGGAAGCTAAAAAAACTGCGAAATAAAGATTCTGAACTTCTTGATTGCAGTTTTCCATCCAGCATTCATAATCCGCATCCTTTTGCTCTGTTCCTCCAAAGTATATTATATCATACTCCTCATTTTTTTTACATAAAATTGCATATAAGACAAAGATATCGCGGCTAATAGGAACATCAATCTCTTTCAGCGATTCCAAAGACCAAGGACCTGAGAAATAATAATCTCCAATCTCAATAAATTGAGGCGGCTGAGGAAAAGTGGTTAGAGGCCCGGGAGGAAATTCTCTTGTGGCTGGCGGAGGACGCAAAACCTCTCCTTTTTGAAGCAGCCAGGTAACTAAAAGGAACGTAAGAACAATTAACAATATTACAAAAAAGATGTAAAACAAAACTGATAAGATTTTTTTTCTATCAAAATTAGCCATTAATTAATTATACCAAATAAA
This sequence comes from uncultured Candidatus Saccharibacteria bacterium, assembly GCA_964583485.1. Taxonomy (GTDB): domain Bacteria; phylum Patescibacteriota; class Minisyncoccia; order Minisyncoccales; family GWA2-38-27; genus JAUWYA01. The sequence continues at coordinate 4,931 of CAZOVC010000022.1, read as the reverse complement.
ACCGAGTTTCTCAAGAAACTCGGTTTTTAACTTCTATAAATATTTTTCTCTGGCTTCGCTGTGTTCTTTTAGGGTTTTACTAAAGATTGTTTCACCTTCTGGAGTAGAAAGATAAAACCAGTATTCACTGACTTCAGGATAGATTGCAGATAAAATACTTTCCATCCCAGGGTTGCAAATAGGACCAAAAGGCAGACCCTTATATTTATACGTATTATATGGAGAATCAATTTCAAGCTCTTGTCTTAAAATTTCTGCGCTCTTTCTGCCGGTAATATATGTTATAGTTGCATCTACCTGCAAAGGCATATTGCTTTCTATTCTTTTCCATAAAATCCCGGAAACAATCTTCTTGTCTTCAAAAGTCCTAACTTCTTTTTCTATTAGAGAAGCCATTATTACTATTTCCTGAATGGACTTTCCTTGAGAAGTAATTTCTTCTCTTAATTCTAAGGTTAGTTTCTTGTCAAAATTAGCAAGCATCTTCTCAATAATTTCTTCAATCCCGTCTTCGGGCGAAATCTCATAAGTATCTGGAAAAAGATAACCCTCCAAATCAGAATTTAGCTCTTTTACTTCTAAATAATTGGCGATATCTTTTACAGTCCATCCTTCAATAATAGTAATTATCTTTTTAATCCTGTCTCCAGAAGCTAATTTATTAACAATTTCCGGGATGTTCATTGATGGGGACAATTCATATTCCCCTGCTTTGAGTTCTTCTGCCTTATCCTCAATCAAAGTATAAATTCTAAAAAGAGAACTGTATCTAATCAATCCTTGTTCTTTTAAACTAATTGAAATATCTTTGGCGCCTTCTCCTTTTTTAACTAAAAACATAACTGTTTCATCAGAACCAGGTTCTATTGGATAATAAATTCCCTGCCAAATCAAAAAACCTCCAATTAAAATAACAGCTACAATTAATGTTATAAAATACTTCATGTAACTAAAGGCACAAAGGCAAATCCAGGGTATTCAGTTTTTTCAAATTCTTTTTCAGATTTCTTTGTTATAGTCCAAATAGAATTTCCAACCGGGGCAACTATTCTTCCGCCAACCTTTAATTGCTCTTTCCACGCCGGTGGAACCTCCCCGCCAGCCGCAGAAGCTAAAATTCTATCAAAAGAAGCTTGTTTTTTATAACCTTTAGAGCCGTCAGCGCAAATAAACTGCGCTATTCCCTTTTTTATAAAATTATACTTAGCAACATTTTTCTGGCCAAATTCTTTTAGTTCTGGAATTATTTCTATTGCTGTAACTTTTCCATCTGAACCTACTATTTGAGCCAGAAGAGCGCTTGTCCAGCCGGAACCAGAACCAATATCTAAAATATTATCTCCTGCTTCGGGCTGCAGCTGTTCCAGCATAAAAGCAACTGTTAATGGCTGAGAAATTGTCTGGCCGTGACCAATTGGCAATGGCTCATTAAGTTCGGCTAAATTCTTTATATCGTCTGTCATAAAATCAGCTCTTTTTATTTTTCTAAAAGCATCAATTATTCTTGGAGTCTTTAACCAGCCATCTTTAACTAAAGAATCAATTAAATCCACGGTATTTTAATTTAAATTTTATTCTTTTAATAAAACTCAAACGGTTATAAAATACAATTCCATCTAAATGATCAATTTCGTGCTGAAGCACTCGAGCTAAAAGACCTTTGGCTTTTAACTTAACTTTCTTTCCATTTATATCTAATCCTTTGACTTCTGCTTCTTTTGCTCTTTTTATCTCCAAAAAAATACCGGGAAAACTAAGACATCCTTCTATGTCTTTTTCTTTTTCCTTGCTCATTTTAGTAATTTTAGGATTTATCAAACCCAAAATCCTATGACCTTTAAAGTCGCCGTGAACAACAATTACTCTTTTTAAAACACCGACTTGGGGAGCGGCCAAACCAATCCCCTGCTCTTTTGTCATTGTCTGAGTCATATCAACAATAAGCTGTCTTATCTCTTTATCTACCTTACTCACCTTTTTAGCCCTTTTTCTTAAAACCTTGTCATTAAATTTTTTAATCTCTAAGATTGCCATATACTTATTTTGCGGGTCCGCCAGGAATTGAACCTGGAACCTCTGGTTTTGGAGACCAGCGTTCTGCCAATTGAACTACAGACCCATTTTATTTACTTTCTTTTATAAACTTTATCTCTTTTGTCTATTCGGTGAATTGTAATTTCTTTCATACTATTATCTACATCATAAATTATTCTCCAGTTACCAACCCTTAATTTAAAAAATCCCCGCCATTTATTACTTAGAGGCAAAGAAGCTACCTGGTCGAAATTATTTTTCAACCATATTATTTTATTTAAAACCCTTTCTTTAATTTCTTTATTTAGCTTCTCCAAATCCTCTTCCCCTTCGTAAGTAAAATTAACCTTCCAAAGCATAAAATCAATATTATTTATTTTTAATTTTTATATTGATATTTATTTCTTATCTCTTCTAAACTAACCACTTTCCCCTCTTTTTTAGATTTTAAAGATTCTTTAAGACGTTTAATAGTATAAGGAGTTAATTCTAAACCGTAATCAGGATCATCTAATATTTCTCTTATAACCTCAATAACAGCAGTACGAATTTGCGCTTTTAAGATGGTTTTATCGTTTTTTAATAATGCGTTTGCCATATATTTTATTATAGCTCTTTTATAAACACAATGTCAACCCTTGACAAATTATATCAGTATGCTATACTACAGGTAAATTTCCGAGAAGAAGTGGGTAGTCAGAAATGTTAACACATTGTCGGCATTCTAGAAAGTGAATGGCTAGAAAGGAGAAATGATTATGAATTATCCAGAAGAACAGTGTCCGCATGGGAAGTGTCTAAATCACAATCCAGAATGGAACCGGGTTGGAGAGCCAAAATTTGAACCAAACCCCTCCTCTCTTCTAAAACGAACCACCTATCGTAAGCATTGTCATTGTGGACGACCCATGCAGCGGGTAAAAAAGGTAGTCGAGAACCAGTGTGAGAAGTGTGGCCGAAAAGAAACTGAAGTTCTTAATTCTAAAGTTGCACTATGTAGTTGCTGTGGCTACCACTTCTCTCCAGGTCCGAGACTTCATTAATCTTTTGTAAAGGTTTTCTAGTTGTCCCAAACAACTAGCTTTTTATTTCTTCATTTCTTTATCTGATTCCTGGTGACAAAAGCGTAATGAAGAAAATAACGATTTAAATCTTCAAGCGTAGTTTTGTATTCTTTGCCTTCGTAAATAGCATCACAAAATAATTCTCTAGCCCTAGCAATTTCTCTCAATCGGCCTTTCCAACGTTGATCCTCAAGGGTTAAATCGAAAAGTTCTAAAGCTCGCTCAACCGCGCCCCAAAAAATATTCTCGTCTTTTCCCTGCCACTTACCTGCTCTATTAACTTCGCTACCAATATTTGCCAACTGCTCTGACAAAGAAAGCTGGAACCATCTTCCTGACTTAAGTTCTTTATGAATTATTTTTTTCATTGTGAAACTAATTTTTCTACAATATTTCTGATTTTCTTTTCAATTTTAGAATCATCAACCCCTCTAGAGCGATTGCCAAATGAGGGTTTAAGATTAATAACAGAATCAAACTCAATCCAGTTCTCGCCCGCCATCTTTGGATAAAGATTAATGCCCCAAGTATCTTCTCGCTTAGATCTCTCCTGCTCAATTAAGGCTACTTCTCCATCAGCGTGTAATTCGCAGCCTATCGCCATTATCTCCTGCCCCACATCAACAACCGCTTTCACCATATCGCCAAACTGCTCCTTGGCAATTTGTTCAATTTCTTCTTTGCTAATTTTATCTTTAACAATTTTTATTTCCATATTACTATTTCTTCCCTTCTTTATGTAAAGTATGCTTTCTGCACCACTTACAGAATTTTTTCAATTCTAATTTTTCCTCAATACTTTTGGGTTTATTAGTAAAATAATTTATTCTTTTACAAACACTGCACTGAAGTTTAATAAATGGTTTTTTCTTTTTTGCCATGAGCCGAGAACGAGAATTGAACTCGTGACCTTTCCCTTACCATGGGAGTGCTCTACCAACTGAGCTATCTCGGCATCTGTGGGCAGGGAGGGACTTGCACCCCCGAAGGCCGTAAGGCCGCCAGATTTACAGTCTGGTGCGATAGCTACTCCGCCACCTACCCAAATTTGTAATTTTCATCTTACCACAAAAACAGCTATTTTTCAATGATTTTAGAGTGTTTTCTTTTCCACTCTTCAATTTTCTTATGATTTCCGGAAAGCAAAATCTTAGGGACCCGCCATTTATTAAACACTTCCGGCCGGGTGTATTGAGCGTATTCAATAAAACCCTTTTGTTTAGTCACTCTTTCTTCTAATAACTCTTCTTTGCCCAAAACGCCTGGAACTAATCTTGATACTGATTCAATAACTATCATAGCTGGCAATTCTCCGCCCATTAAATCATAATCGCCTATTGATAATTCCATATCTGCGATATGTTTCGCCACTCTTTCATCAACCCCTTCATATCTACCGCAAATAAAAATGATCTGGTCAAGTTTGCTAAATTGATAAGCCGTTTTCTGATTAAACTTTTTGCCCCGAGGAGTAAACAAAACAACTTTAGTTTTTTTGCCTTTTTTTATCTTTTTTACAGCTTTAAAGATTGGCTCAACCTTCATTACCATTCCAAGCCCTCCGCCAAAAGGCTTATCATCAACTGTCTTATGTTTATCAGAAGCCCAATCTCTTAAATCATGGATATTTATCTTTATTAGTTTCTTTTTCTGAGCGCGGGAAATCAGACTCTCTTTGAAATAAGAATTGAATATATTAGGGAAAATTGTGATAATGTCAAACTTAATCATAAAATAAAAAAAACAGTACCACTATTTAATAGTAGCACTGTTTTTTTAAAAGGTAAATCTCTAGTTGAGATTATAGCTTTAAATCTTCCAATCCTTCGGTTG
>CAZOVC010000021.1:0-7157 GCA_964583485.1 uncultured Candidatus Saccharibacteria bacterium | reverse complement strand
TTTCTTGCGGAGATCGCGTATTTTAAATATTTGGATAATTTTTTGATACCACATACTCTATTTTAAATGATTTTACTCTTTGATTTCTCAATTTTCTCTTTTGCGCTTTTTGATAATTCACAATTCTCAATAGTTAATTTCTTCGTTAAAATGCCTTTTCCAAGAATTTTCACTTTAGGCGCCTTTCCTTTTATTCTACGGATTAATTTCCTTTCAAGCAATGCCTTAGAATTCACAACCTCAGATTCTTTGAACTTCTTATCTAAGTCCCCAATATTAACAATTGCCAGATTCTTGTCTCGCCCTTTAGATTTATAACCTCTTAATTTCGGATACTTTTTAATCAATTCTCGAATAACCGGAGCAAACTTTCTGCCAGCCCTAGATCTCTGGCCTTTAATTCCTTTGCCAGAATAAGTTCCTCTCTTGCCGCCGCGTCCTATCCGCTTTTTCTTCTTTAATTTATGTTTTGGTTTTAGTTGATGTGCTTGCATGTTTTAATTCTTTCAACGCTTTAATTGTAGCTTTAGCATTATTAATTTTGTTTCCTGTTCTGCCAATAATCTTTGAAGAAATATTTTTAATTCCAGCTAAAGCGCAGATAATCCGAATCGTTCCCCCTGCTACCAATCCCCTCCCTTTTCTTTGAGGTTTTAACATAATCCTAGCTGCTCCAAATTTTGCTTCTACCGGGTGAGGAATTGTCTCTTCTACGGTTAGAACTGTAATTAAGTTTTTCTTAGCTACTCTGGTTGCTTTTTCTACTGCTTGAGCAACATCTTTTCCTTTTGCTATGCCAAAGCCAACTCTTCCTTTCTTGTCTCCAATCACCATTGCTGCCCGAAACCGAAGACGCCGACCCCCAGCTGTTACCCTGGTAACGCGCGCCAAATCTAAGAGTTTTGATTCAAACTCTTCCTTTTTCCTTTCAAACACTCTTCTTTTAAATTGTCTTTTTTGAATAACCATAATTTAAAATTTTAATCCAGCTTCTCGCGCCCCATCTGCCAAGGACTTAACTTTTCCATGATACTTATATCCTCCTCTATCAAAAACAACTTTATTTATCTTCTTCTCAATTGATTTCTTGGCAATTAATTTACCTATTTCATTAGCAGAAGCAAGCTTTCCATTAACAGATGTTAATGTCTTGCCTTTTTCATCGTCAATTATTTGCGCGTAAATATATTTAGAAGATCTAAAAACGCAAAGTCGGGGAACCTTAGCTGTCCCTTTTATCTTTGCTCTCACTCTCTTATGCCGTCTTTTTCTTTTTATTTGTTTCTCTAACATAATATTATGCTCCTGTGCCTTCGGTGGTTGCTACTTTTTTCCCTGCTTTTCTCCGAACCTCCTCGCCTAAATATCTTATCCCTTTGCCTTTATATGGCTCTGGAGGACGAACCTTTCTTATCTTGGCGGCAATTTGACCAACAAGCTCTTTATCAATTCCGGAAACAGTAATAATGCTTTTTTCCACTAAAAACTTTATGCCTTCAACTTTATCTATTTTAACTGGATGAGAAAATCCAACTAAAAGAACCAAATTTTCTCCTTCTAAATTCGCTTTATAACCAACACCATGTATTTCTAATTTCTTTTCATAACCGTCTGTAACCCCTTTTACCATATTAAAAATAAGGGTTCTAAATAATCCCCAAAAAGCCCTGGTTCTTTTAGTCTCTTTTTGAGGACTAACAAAAATCTTGTCATTTTTTATCTCAATCTTAATTTCAGACCGAACATCTTTTTGAAGCTCACCTTTTGGACCCTTAACAGAAATTTTATTTCCATCTATTTTTATTTCAACGTTATCCGGTATTTCAATTGGTTTTTTACCTATACGTGACATATTACCAAATTTCACAAATTATCTCTCCGCCTATTTTTTTCCTCTTTGCCTCTTTATTCGTCATCAATCCTTTTGGCGTAGAAACTATTAATATTCCATAACCTCCCCGGACTGGTTTAATTTCTTTAACACTAGTATAAATTCTTTGTCCTGGCTTTGAAATTCTTCTCAAACCAGAAATTACAGCAGGATATTTCAAAGTAATCTCAATGATTTTTCTTGGCTTTCTTCCTTTTTTCTCTATTTTCCCAACAAGTTTTTGTTTTTCCAAAATTTTAGCAATCTCATATTTTAAATCAGAAAAAGGAATAACCACTGTTGCCTTAACAACAGCTTGAGCATTTCTTATTCTGTTTAACATATCTGCAATTGGATCAGTCATAAAATTACCAACTACTTTTTTTTATTCCTGGGATTTCGCCTTTATTCGCTAATTCTCTAAAACATATACGACACAGTCCAAATTTTCTCATATACGCTCTTCTTCTTCCACATCTAAAACAACGACGAATTATTCTTGAGCTAAACTTAGGTTTTTTCTTTGATTTTACAATTTGTGATTTCTTAGCCATGTTTTATTGGAAACCCAATTAATCTTAACAATTCTACGCTTTCTTCTTTGTTCTTTGTCGTGGTAACCACGGTTATTTCAAACCCAAAAATATTTTTAGCTTTTTCTGAAGAAACTTCAGGAAAAACAATATGTTCTTTAATAGCAATTGTAAGATTTCCTTCTTTATCAAAACATTTCAAATCAATCCCGCGGAAATCCCGAAAACGAGGAAGAGCGACATGAATTACTCTTTCTAAAAAATCATACATTTTTCTGCCCCGCAAAGTAACTTTAGCGCCGATTGTCATTCCTTCTCTTATTTTAAATCCTGAAATTGATTTTTTTGCTTTTGTTGAAATTGGTTTTTGAGCGCAAATTGAAGTTAAATCATCAAAAATAAGTTTGGAGGTCTTTTTCTGTTCTTCTGATGTTTTATTAACAATCATTCTGCCAAATCCAGTATTTACTACAACTTTTTTAACCTTAGGAACAGCCATAACATTTTTATAGCCAAACTTCTTCATCATAGCAGGTATTACTTCTTTTGTATATTTTTCTTTTAATTTAAACATAATAATCTTTATACTTCCTGTCCGCACTTCTTGCATATTCTATACTTCTTTTTTCCTTTTAATTTATATCCCGTTCTTACTGCTTTCCCGCATTTGGAACAAATAACTTTAACATCTGAAACATTAAGAGGAGCTGGCGTCTCTACAATTTGACCTTTCTCGCCAGACTTTTTTGGTTTCATATGTTTTTTTCTCAAATTAATCCCCTCAATAACAATTCTGCCCTGCTTAGGGAAAACTTCTATAACCTTGCCTTTTCGCCCTTTATCCTTGCCAGAAATTATAAGAACCTGATCATTTTTACGTATTTTCATACAATATCTGACGCTAAATTGATTATTTTATCAAATCCTTTTTCTCTTAATTCCCGAGCCACCGGACCAAAAATCCTTCCTCCTTTTGGATTCTTTGCCGCATCCAAAATTACTGCTGCATTATCATCAAATCTGATATATGAACCGTCCTGTCGTCTAAGAGCTTTTCTCTGCCTAACAATAACTGCCTTTACTACATCATGTTTCTTTACCGGCCTTCTTGGCTCAGCAACCTTAACTGCTGCTACGATAATATCGCCAATTTGAGCATATCTTCGGCGCGTACCACCCAAAACCCGGATGCATTGAATTATCTTTGCTCCGCTATTGTCTGCGACATTTAACATTGACTGCGTCTGTATCATGATACTACTCTCCACTTTTTATCTTTACTTATCGGGCTACATTCTTCAATAGTAACTTCATCTCCAACATTATACTCTCCTTTATCGTAATGCGCTTTATACTTCTTATGAATCTTATACCTTCTCTTATATTTAGGATGTTCTTTCACTCTTTCTACTTCAACAACCACTGTTTTCTGCATTTTATTTGATACAATTGCGCCTTTTAATCTTTTTTTGGGCATAATGTTGTAAGGATACGGGCAATATCCTTTTTAATTTGTCTAATTTCTCTTACATTTTTTACTTTTCCAGATGCTAAATCAAAACGAAGCTGTCTTAATTTGTCTTGATTATTCTGCAAAAGTTTTTGCAATTCTTTCTTTGGTTTTTGTTTTAATTCTTTCGCTTTCATAAACCGATACCAATAATACTAATCGGATACCAATGATACGAATATTGGTATAATTGGTATGTTATTCGTATATTAGTATCGCGTTATCTTTTGATAAATTTTGTCTTTATCGGCAGCTTATCACTTGCTTTTCTAAATGCCTCTTTGGCTTTTTCTTCAGGTATTCCTTCAAGTTCAAAAATAATCCTGCCAGGCTTTATAGGAAAAACATAATGGTCAACTGAACCTTTTCCTCCGCCCATAGGCACTTCAGTTCCCTTTTTAGTTACCGGCTTATCTGGAAAAATTCTAATCCAAAGCTTTCCTCCTTTTCTTAAATATCTAATAATAGCTCTTCGCCCTGCTTCAATCTGACGCGATGTTATCCATTTTGTACCCATTGATTTTAATCCATAACTACCAAAAGCCAACTCAGTTGATCTGGTTTCAATACCTTTAGAACTTCCCTTCCTCCACTTTCTATGTTTAACTTTTTTCGGCATTAGTATCGCCATAATTTTATTGGAATTTTAACACATTACTAAACTATTGACAAGGTTGTTTGATTTGCTATACTGATAATAGCAACGCTACCCCGGGATAAAACCCGGGGGTTGTTTTATTTTGCTAATTTAATTTCCTCTTTGTAATCATCTACATACAAATGCCAACAATACTTTAATTCCCAGGCCATATTTTTTTCATAGGCGAAGAAAATAATATTTTTCTTTTTATCCTTAATCACATAATTTTTAAGTTCCAAGAAATCGCTGTCTCCACTAACTATTATTACACCATCAAGATTATCAATTGTCCGAACTACATCCAAAGTAATTTCTACATCTACGTCTCCTTTTTTAACAAACTTCCCAGCTGCAGGAGTATATTTGAGTTTCTTTTTCTTTATTGTAACGTACGGTCCTATTCTTTCTAAGAATTCTTGGGTCCCTTTAAAAACTATATCACTTTTCTTGGGAATAGCAATATAATAATTAATAAATTTTAAATCACAATAATCTTCTAAAAACTTCCTGAACTTTCCAAAATCTATTCTCCAACCATATTTTTGATATGAGTGATAAAGATTTGAATCATCACAGAAAACCCCTATATTTTTAGTTTTTAAACTCTGTAATAATTGTTTTTCTCTTTGATTCATATTTTAAAAACTCTTGACATCCATAATTTAATTTGCTATAAGAAAATATAAGAAAACAAAACAAATGATCGTTGAAAATTAGGAGATTTGAAATGGATAAAAGAAAACAGATTTTTAACATTTTTCTTTGGCTTGATATAATAGTCTTTACAGGTCTAATGATCAGTAGTTTATTTTTTGAAATAACCAGGTATTGGGTTTTCTGGGCTGGATTCTTTTTATTCCTCCTTGCCCATCCTATAGTATGGTTTCTAACCAGAAGAAATAAACAAATCTTTTCCCCCAAGCACCTTAATTAAGTAGGTGCTTTTTTATTCAAATTTTTCGCCCTTGTAAATCCAGACCTTTACCCCGATTACGCCGTAATTACAATGAGCTTCTGCTTTAGCATAGTCGATATCAGCTCTAATGGTTTGACGAGGAAGTTTTCCAGACCCTAGCCATTCTCTTCTGGCAATTTCTGCTCCATTAAGCCGACCTGATATTTCTACTCTTGCTCCCTGAATTTCTTTATGACTAATAATCTTACTTAACGCTCTTTTCAGAACTCTTCTATAAGCAACTCTCTTTTCAATTTGTTGAGCAACCCATTGAGCGCTCAAGCCGGCAGATATCCAAGGATCTCTAATTTCCCTAATTTCAATTCTTAATTCATTCTTTGTTTTTTTCTCTAAAATCTTCTCCTGAAGTTCTTTTCTTAATTGCTCAATTCCTTCTCCCCTTCTGCCAATAATAATGCCCGGTCTAGCGCTGGAAATAATGATATTTAATTTATTGGAAAATCTTTCAATCTCAATTTTTTCTATCCCAACTCTACTTAATTTCTCTTTTAAAAATTCTCTAATTCTAAAATCTTCCTCCAAAAGCTCTGCAGGTTTTCTGTAAAATCCCCGTGAATCCCAATCAGCTATTCCTCTTATCCGGTATGCCTTTGGATGAACTCTATGTCCCATATGTATTGTGCTTAAAACGCTTTTCTTCTAAAAAATCTCTTCAGGATTTTGGCGCCTTTTGGTATTGGTTTTTCTAATTCCTGCTGAGGTTTAAATTTAGGCCTCTCTATTTCTTTCTTTGGCTCTTGTTTTCTAATCTCTTTAATCTTCTTGACTTTTTTGCCTTCAGAACTAATCTCGCTTAAAACCAAAGTAATATGCGAGGTTTTTTTCTGAATCGGAGCAGCCATACCTCTTGACCTTGCTTTCCATCTTTTGTATTTTGGTCCCTCATCAACAGTAATCTTTGAAATGTATAAATTAGACGGATCTAATTGAAAATTATGACGAGCATCAGCAATAGCTGTCTTTAAGAGCTTAGCCAATGGCTTTGCCGCCCCTTTGGTAATAAAATCTAAAATTGTCTGAGCTTCTTTAGTTTTTTTTCTTCTAATCAAATCAGCCACTAATCTAACTTTCCTTGGCGCTATTCTTAAATATTTTAATTTAGATATAATAGGCATGATAAATTATTCTTTTTTTATTTCTTCTGCCTGATTTCCTTTTGCTTTTGCTTCCTGTTCTCTTTGCATCCTACCTCCATGTCTCGCAAACTTTGTGCTTGGGGAGAATTCTCCTAATTTATGACCAACCATATCTTCAGTAACCCGAACCGGAATATGTTCTTTGCCATTATGGACCCCAAAAGTAAAACCAACCATTTCCGGAACAATAATGCCAGCCCTTGACCAGGTTTTAATTATTACATTATCGCCTGATTTCAGCTTTTTCACTTTCTTTAATAACTTTTCGTCTATATATGGACCTTTTTTTAAACTTCGTGACATATCACTTCTTTTTCTTACGTCTTTTAATAATATATTTATTTGTCCTTTTTTTCTTTTTTCTTGTTTTTACTCCCAAGGATGGCTTTCCCCAAGGTGTTTTTGGATGCTTCAACCCAATCGGAGATCTTCCTTCACCGCCGCCGTGAGGATGATCAACCGGATTCATAGCTGTTCCCCGAACAGCCGGTC
>CAZOVC010000020.1:0-7198 GCA_964583485.1 uncultured Candidatus Saccharibacteria bacterium | reverse complement strand
TTTTCTTTTGACTCAAGAAGATTCGGGGTTTTGCCAGAAGAGAATATAATTGGTCGGGTGATTTTCAGGGCTTGGCCATTTTCTGATGCGGTCAAGTTTGAGGTACCAATATATTAAATAATCAGCGAATTTACGAATTCGTAAATTCGTAATTTAATTCGTTATTCGTTGATGGTTATGAAGAAACCAAAATTTCAAAGACCAAAAGGAATGCATGATATTTTGCCGGAAGAGCAGAAATATTATCAAAGAATTTATGATGTAGTTTCAAATGTAGCTGATTTTTATGGATTTGGGAAAATTGACACTCCTGTTGTTGAAGAAATAGAACTTTTTTCAAAAGGTATTGGATTGGCTACAGATATTGTAAAAAAGCAAATGTACAGTTTAAAAACCAGGGGAGGCGATATTTTAGGTTTGAGGCCTGAATGGACCGCGCCTGTAGTCAGAGCATATATTGAAAATGGAATGCAGAATTTACCTCAGCCATTAAAGCTTTGGTATTTTGGGCCTTGTTATCGTTATGAAAGGCCTCAATCAGACAGATACCGTCAGTTTTGGCAGTTTGGTTTTGAAGTTTTTGGAGAGCAAAATTCAGTAATAGACGCTCAGATTATCCAGATTTTTTATAATATCCTGCAGGACCTAAAGTTAAAGAATTTAATCATTGAACTAAACAGCATTGGAGACAGCAATTGCCGTCCTTATTATAAAAAGCTTTTAGCGAATTATTTTAGAAGCAGAGAATCTTCGTTATGCATTAACTGCAAGAGACGATTAAAAGAAAATGTTCTGAGAATCTTGGATTGTAAAGAGGAAAAATGCCAGCCAATAAAAGCCGAAGCTCCACAAACGCTTGACCATCTCTGTGATGAATGTCATTCTCACTTTAAAGAAATTTTAGAATTTTTAGATGAAATTGAAATACCATATAATCTTAATCCTTATTTAGTTAGAGGTCTTGATTATTATACTAAGACCGTGTTTGAGATTTTTGCTGAAGAAAATAATGCTTTGGCCGGCGGGGGCAGATATGACAAGCTGGTTAAACTTTTAGGAGGCAAAGAGACCCCTGCTTGCGGCGCAGCGGCGGGAATAGAGAGGATTATATCTTTGATGAAATCCCAAGAAGTAAAGTTTCCCAAAGAGCAAGAAACTCAGATATTTTTAGCTCAGCTTGGCAGTTTGGCAAAAAGAAAGAGCTTGAAGCTTTTAGGAGATTTTAGAAAAGCAAAAATAATGGTTGCTGAATCCTTTGGCAGAGATTCTTTAAAAGCTCAGCTGAACAGAGCTGATAAAATTAGAACAAGATATACTTTAATTCTTGGTCAGAAAGAAGCATTGGAGGGTGTAATTATAATTAGGGATATGAGCAACGGGAAACAGGAAATAGTAAAAATAGATAAAGTAGTATCAGAGATGAGGAAACGACTTAAAAAATAATCATGTCCTGTATTTTTTGCAAAATTATAAATAAAGAGAAGCCATCTGATTTTGTTTATGAAAACGAGAAAGTTATTGTTATTAAAGATATTAATCCCAAAGCGCCTATTCATCTTTTGATAATTCCTAAAAAACATATCCATTCGGTAAACCATTTTGAAGAAGGCGATAAAGAGTTAATCGGCGAAATGATTTTATGCGCTAAGAAAATTGCTAAAGAGAAAAACTTAGCAGAATATAAATTATTAATTAATGTTGGTCGGAAAGCAGGTCAGATGGTTGACCATATTCATATACATTTATTAAGTGGTAATTTTTAATCATGGCTTTAGAAATTAAAAAAGAAGGAAGAGAAACATCGCAGAATTTAGTTAGACGCTTTTCAAAAAGAATGAAGCAAAGCGGGATTTTACTTCGGGCGAGAAAGAGCCGTTTTAGAAAAAAGGCAAAGAGTCCTCAGATGAAAAAACGTTCAGCTTTGAGAAGAGAAGAACTGAAAATGGAGTACGAGAAATTAGAAAAATTAGGCAAACAAACTAATGCTAAAAAATACAATAAAAGACGATCTTAATAGGGCTGTAAAGAAAAGAGATGAAGTCAAGCGTTCTACGTTGCGCATGCTTTTGGCTGCTGTTTTGAGTAAAGAAAAAGAAAAGAAATATAAAGAGAAAATTGAACAAGAGGTTGAATTAACAGATGAAGAAACAATAGATGTTATTTCTTCTGAAGCTAAAAAAAGAAAAGAGGCGATTATAGAGTATGAAAAAAGGGGAAGGCAGAGCTTGGCTGAAAAAGAGAAGGCAGAGCTTGAAATTTTACAAAAGTATTTGCCAGAACAGTTTTCAGAAGAAGAAGTTAAAAAATTAGCCAAAGAGACAGTTAAAGAAGTTGGCGCTGAAGATATGAAAGATATAGGCAAAATAATGGCAGAATTAATGCCAAAACTCAAAGGCAGAGCAGACGGAAGATTAGTGAGCAAAATCGTCAAAGAATTATTATCTTAAAGATATATGTTAGACACCCAGTGTCTAACAATTAAATAATATAATGAAAGATTTAAATAAGATAAAAAATCTTTGTAAGATTTTTAAACTTTATCCTGAAATAAAGCTGGTTTATCTTTTCGGCTCAAGGGCAAACGGCAAAATTGGTCCTTTAAGCGATTATGATTTCGGCATTTATTTGAATGAAAAAGACCTTAAAAAAAGATTTGATTTAAGATTGAAATTAATTGCTGAAATTTCTAAAGAATTAAAGAATGATAATGTAGATGTTTGTATTTTAAATGATATTGATGCTCCGGAGTTAAAATACAATATAATCAAAAATGGTAGAGTAATTTTTGAAAAAAAACCGTTTAAGATTTTGGTTGAACCAAAGATATTAAACGAATATTTTGATTTTCATTTTTCTCTTTTGAAATATAATTTAACCAAAGTATAAATTATGACTGAAATTTCTACTATTGAAAATAAAATAGCTTCCGCGAAGAAATACTTAAAAATTTTAGATAGATATAAAAAATATTCAAAAAAAGAAATTGAAGAAAATATTGACTTGCGGGGAACTGTTGAGAGGCATCTTTATTTAGCAGTTCAATCAGCGATTGATTTAGGAGAAGCAGTAATTTCTTTAAAAGAGTTTAGGAAGCCAAGTTCAATGAGCGAAATTTTTTCTGTTTTAAACGAAGAAAGTATTATTGATAAAGATCTTAGTGAGGAACTTAGTAAAATGGTCGGATTTAGAAACATAATAGTCCACGATTACGAAAAAATAGATTACGATATTCTTTATGATATTTTGAAAAATAAACTAAAAGATATAGAGGAATTTTTATTAGAAATAAAGAAAAATCTAAATTTTTAAACAAAAAGGTCAAAATTAAAGAATTATGATTGAAATAAATAATTTAACTACTAGTAAGATTAGTAATGTTGACAAGGAATTTCTAAAAGGAGTTGCCAAAAAGGTTTTAAAAGGCGAGAAGAGAAAAGAGATTGATTTATCTATTGCTTTTATTGGAGAAGCAAGAATAAGAAAGCTTAATAAGAAATATCGGAACAATAACAAAATAACAGATGTTTTATCTTTTGGCGATGAATTAAATGAAATTGTTATTTGTCTTAGAGAGATTAAGAAGAATGCTAAAACATATAATTCAACATTTAAAAAAGAATTAGCCAGAGTTTTAATTCACGGAATTTTTCATCTTTTGGGATACAACCATAAAGAGATGCAAAAAAAAGAAGAATATTATGCCAAAGCAATACATTATTAATGCTTTAGATATTGGTTCAGGTTCTATAAAACTGCTTTCTGTTTCCAAAAAATCTGGGGAAAGAGACTTTGAAATTTTAAGCCAGAACCAGGAATCTTCTTTAGGAATTAGAAAAGGAGTAGTGGTTGATGTTTCAACGGCAGCAGCAGCTATAGCTTCTTTAGTAAAGAAAAATGAACAAGATTGCGGTCAAAAAATAGAGAGCGTTTATGCCAATATAGGAGGAGGACATATATCTTGTATTTCTTCTCGGGGCTTAGTTTCTGTTTCTCGAGCTGACCAGAAAATCTCTGAAGAAGATATTAAAAGAGTTTTGCAGGCTGCTCAGGCGATTTCTCTTCCTTCAAAAAATGGAGAAATTATTGATGTTTTTCCTAAAGAGTTTATTGTTGATGGAGAAGGAGGGCTTAAACAGGCGCTGGGATTGGAAGGAGTGAGATTAGAGGCAGAGACATTGATTCTTTGCGGATTCTCTCCTTATTTGAAAAACTCCAGCCAGACAATTTTAGATTCTGGTCTTCAGATTAGCGAGTTAATTCCCGACCCCTTAGCCAGCGCTCGAGCTGTCTTAACTCTTAGAGAAAAAGAACTGGGAGTTTGCGTTTTAGATATTGGGGCCGGGACTATTGGGATGGCTGTATTTGAAGAGGGAAATTTAATTCATGCGGCTGTCTTTCCTTTTGGGTCAGATCATATTACCAGTGATATTGCTATTTGCCTTAAAACAGATATTGATACTGCCGAGAAGATAAAATTGGAATTTGGGAGTTGTAAAATTCCTTGTTCTAAAAAGGAAAAGAAAACAGAAAAGAAGATAAAAATTGAGGGGGAAGAACCTATTGTTTTTTCAAGAAAAGAATTAACAGATATTATTGAAGCCAGAGTTTTAGAAGTTTTTGATTTAGTTAATAAAGAATTAAAGAAAATTTTTCGTCAAGCCAGACTTCCGGCTGGAATTGTTTTAACCGGGGGCGGAGCAAGGCTGCCCGGGATTAAAGAAATAGCCAAAAAAGAATTAAAATTACCTTGTCGGATTGGAACTGCTCAAGGGTTTCCCAATTTCCAGGCAGAGCCCAGTTTTTCTACTTTGTATGGTTTGATTCTGGAAGGGCTTGATTTAGAAGAAGGTCCAAAGCCCAGAAATATATTAAGAAAAATATTAAAAATTTTCATACCCTAAATCGCGAGATATGAATACTAAAATCAAAGTAATTGGAGTCGGAGGTTCAGGAGGAAATGCGCTTTCTCGGATGATGAAGTGCAAAATTAAAGGAGTTGAGCTTATTGCTGTAAATGCTGATGCCCAGGATATTCAGAGAACCAGGGCTCATACAAAAATTAGAATTGGCAGAAAATTGACAAAGGGATTAGGAACAGGAATGAATCCTGAAATAGGCAGGCAGGCGGCTGAAGAACAAAGAGAGGAAATTCAAAGGGTCGTCAGGGGAGCGAATATGGTTTTTATCACCGGAGGTCTGGGGGGAGGGACTTGCTCCGGAGCCGCTCCAATTGTAGCTGAGATTGCCAAAAAATCAGGCGCTTTAACTCTGGCCGTAGTTACCAAGCCTTTTTCTTTTGAAGGAATCCAGCGCCTGGAAATTGCTCAGGACAGTTTGAGAATGCTTAAGGGGAAAGTTGACACTTTAATTAGTATTTCCAATGATAAACTGCTTTCAATTTTAGAAGCAAAGACCACAATTTTAAATGCGTTTTGGCTTTGTGATGAAACTTTAAGGCAGGCAGTTCAGGGGATTTCTGATTTGATTGTTTTGCCGGGAATAATCAATATTGATTTTGCCGATGTTAGAGCAATTATGAAGGATTCTGGTTCAGCTCTCTTTGGCATTGGAAAGGCGAGAGGCGTGGAGCGGGCCAAAGAAGCAGCTAAGAAAGCGCTTAATTCTCCTCTTTTGGATGTTTCCTGCAAAGGAGCAAAAGGAGTTTTATTTAATGTTTCTGGAGGCAAGGATATTAGTTTGTCTGAGATAGATGAGGCAGCTAAGATTATTACTCAGGAGGTTTCTTCAGAAGCAAAAGTAATTTTCGGCGCAATCCAGGATGAAAAACTAAAAAAAGGCGAAATAAAAGTAACAGTAATTGCCACCGGGTTTTAAACTCCAGCGATTTTCTCGCAACCCCTTGACAAATATGTCAATCTTGATATGATGTAAATACTATTAGAAACCTAGTTTTTTTGAAAAAAACAAATAAGGAGAATAGTAATGAAAGTAAAGAATGAAAATGGAATAGAAATCATTTATCGATGTAAGATCTGCGGACTTGAACCACCAAATAAAAAAAGAGTTCAAAGATGTCGACACAAGGAAGAGAAAATAGATTTTCCGTAAACGAAAAAGTTGATGCTCGGGTCGCTGGTATCGGGGGTATTGTTACTGTGAGGGCTGGGGTTAAGAAGGTGTTATTCAAAAAACAAACCCACGAAGTAGTTTATAACTTAATCAGGGTGGGTAAGTTAGCGAAGGGTATAAGAAAAGTTCTTTACCTTGTCCCGGAAGGTCAACTTTTCCCTGCTGTTTAATAGATTTATTACTTTGTGCCGAAAAATATGGACGGTTCTGTAAGAATTCAGAAACGTCCTTTTTTATTTTTTTTATAATGATATAATAAAAATAATGGGACAATCTATTCAAGATTTTGAGAAATTTATTGAGGAAGTTTATAGCTCTTGGAAAAGCGTTGATTTGGAGTATTTGGAAAAACAGAAAGAGGACTTGGAAAAACATCGGCCCTTGCCAAAAGCCGTTCTTCAGAGCTTGGAAGAAAAACTGGAAATAGATGAAGTTCATAATTCAACAGCTATTGAGGGAAACACCTTAACCTTGGGAGAGACGGCCTTGGTTTTAACCAAAGGCCTGACTATTGGCGGCAAGTCCCTTAAAGACCATTTGGAAGTTAAGAGTTATGATAGGGCCTATCAATATATTAAGTCAATTTATAAAAAAACAAAAACAATTGATGAGAAAATTATTTTAGAAATTCATAAACTTGTCTTTGCTGATTTTACTGAAGAATTTAAAGCCCAACTAAATCACGGTATTGGTATCTATCGTCACCAGCCGGTTTTTATCAGGGGTAGTACTTTTGTTCCGCCAAATTATCGCAAGGTTCCAGAGTTAATGAATTTTTTAATTAATTTTTTAAATTCTATTCAAGGCGATGAGTTAAGAAAAGCGAGCTTAGCTCACTTAGGTTTAGCTACGATTCATCCTTTTGTTGACGGCAATGGCAGAACAGCGCGATTATTGATGAATTTAATACTTTTTAAATCTGGCTGGCCGATTATTATTGTTAAAAAAGAAAGGAGGGGCGATTATTTAAACTCTTTGGAAGTTATTCAAAAAGACCCAAAAGACAAACAATTCTTTAATCTAATGCTGGAATTTCTTCAACAAGGTTTTAATTTGTATAAACAAGCTTATTAAACCGACTTATCCACAATTTGACGGGCTTGACCCG
>CAZOVC010000019.1:0-9218 GCA_964583485.1 uncultured Candidatus Saccharibacteria bacterium | reverse complement strand
GTGCCTGTTATTCCGACTATTCTTTTTCTTATTCCTATAGCAATATTCAAATCTTTAGCAATTAATCTATGAACATCTTCTATGTCTCTGATGTCTATTCTTTTAAATCTTTTCAAATTACCAGAAATATAATCCAATGTCTTTTTATGGTTTAAAATCATTATCGCTTCTTCTTTTTTATGACCTTCAGCTTCTTGATTTTCTTTTATTAATACTTCTGTATCAATAAGAGAATATGTATTGCCTTCAATTTTAGAGGACTTCCAGCTTAATTCAATCGTCAATCTCTCAAACTCTTTTTTAAGAACTGCTTTAGACATTTTTTTAATACTTTTTTGGTATTTTTTATTCAATTCATCTAATTCCTCAACTTCTTTCTTGCTAAAAATATTCTCAAGGTTATTAAAAATATCAAAATTAAAATTCTTATAAGCAACACCTCTTTCATCGGGACCTTTTTTAAAATAATCTTCTACATTTAAAAAAGCCAAGAGTTTATTTTCTAATATTTCTTGATAAACTATATTTCTTCCTTTTCCTTGTTTAACAATTAATTTTTCTTTCAATAGCAAATTAAGATCGCGAACTATAGTAACCCGAGAAGTATCTTCATAATTCATAATTATATAATTATGAATAGCTAAGTTATTAGAATTTGGATTTTTTCTTATAAATTCTAAAATTTCTGATTGTCTTTTGTTTAATTTAACCATCGATTTAATTGTATCATTTGTTTTATTTAATTGTATCATTTTGTTATTTCCCGAATCTTCGCTGGCGATGAGAATAATCTAAAAGCGCTTTATCTAAATCTTCTTCTGTGAATTCGGGCCAGAGTTTTTTAGTAAAATAAAATTCAGAGTAAACAGACTGCCAGGTTAAAAAATTAGAGAGACGTTGTTCTCCTCCAGTTCTAATAATAAAATCTGGCTCGGGCAAATTAAGCGTCCAAAGATTCTTACTAATTAAAGATTCAGTGATTTTATTAACAGGAATTTTCTTTTTTAGAATATCTTTGACCGCATGAATAATCTCAGCCCTTCCTCCATAAGAAATGCATAAATTCAAAATCCCTTTTTTGTTGTTTTTTGTTAATTTTTCTGCTTCTTTTATTTTCTTTTGAAGGATTTGAGACAATCTTTCTTTTTCTCCAATTACTTGTAATTTTATATTCTTTTGATGAAGTTTTTTAATATTTTTTTTGTCTAAAGATTTGCCAATAAGTTTCATCAAATAATTTACTTCTTTTTTAGATCTGTCCCAATTTTCAGTAGAAAAAGCATATAAAGTTAAAATCTTTATTCTTTTTTTTGCGCAGTAGTCCCCTATTTTCTGGACATTGTTTAATCCTCTGCGATGACCTTCAAAAAAAAGCAATCTTTTTTTCTTGGCCCATCTACGATTTCCGTCAATAATGATTCCTAAATGAAATGGAATTTTTGCTTTTGGCATATTTTTAAATTCAGGTTCTTAAATTATAACAAAAAATCTGATTCTATTCCAGTCTTTTTCGGCAATAGCCAGGACATTTTAAATCCTAGGAAATAAACTGATTTAACTGCTGTTTTGGAAAGAATAATTTTGGGAATAAAAAATCTTTTCATTGTTCTTTTATATTCCAAAAAATCAGGGAAAGTTTTTAAAAGAATTTCAGCTCCTGTTAATCCCCAAATCACTCCCCCGCCAGACCAGGGTTTTGTTAATCCAGCAGCATCCCCGCATAAAGTTATTAAAGGATTTGATGGTATTATAAAACCTTGAGGAACTATTTTTGATTCTATTCTTTTAAGAATAATATTGTTTTTGTTTAAGAATTCATCCAAAATCAGCTTAGCTTCTTTTGGTTTAGCAAGGATTCCATATTCTGTTTCTTTGCCTCTGGGAATCTTCCAGATAAAGCCGTTTTTGCAGGGCCAGGTTTCTACATAATTTACAGAACTATCAGAGACCCCGGTCTCTGTAAATCCTAAAATGCCTAATCGATATCCAGGTTCTGAAAGACACAAGTTTTTTCTTACAAAAGAATTGGCTCCATCACAGCCAATTATTCTATCATACTCTTTGGGGATTGAAGAAATATCGCTGTTTAAAATAACTTGAACTCCTGTTTCTTGAGCTAAGCCATATACTAATCTATTCAATTCAGAATGACTCATTACGAAAAAATCTCTGGAAAACTTTACTTTTACTGTTTTTTTAGGAAAATGCAGAACAACATAATTTATTTTGTTTTGTATTAATTTGCGGCTTTGAGGTATAAATTCTAAAATTCTTTCAGAAAAAAGTCCCGAGCAAATATTATTGCTAATTTCTTTTTTCCTTTCAAAAACAATTATATCATGTTTTTTTTGGGAGAGTTTCCATGATAAATATAGCCCGGAAATTCCCCCGCCAATAATTGCTACTCGCATAAATTAGAATTTTTTTATTATATATCCCAAAGTAAAAGATAATAAAGAAATTAAAACTACACTAATAAATAATATTATATCTTTTTGATGTTTTTTGACAAGATAGGTAATTTTTGATAACATTATTAACAGCGATACCAATAATACCAATGTTCATACCAATTATACTAATATTCGTATCATTGGTATGCTATTCGTATATTAGTATCGCGTTATTTATGGCTAAGACAAAAGCAAAAGGAGCAACAAAATTAGGAAGAGACTCTAGACCAAAATATCTTGGTGTTAAACTTTTTGAAGGACAGGAAGCTAAACCGGGAATGATAATTGTTCGTCAGCGCGGAACAAAGTTTTTACCTGGGAAAAATGTAAAACAAGGAAAAGATGATAGTCTTTACGCAAAGAAAAAAGGCGTGGTTAAGTTTAAAACAAAACGAATAAAACGTTTTGACGGTTCTCAACGAACAGCTAAGGTCGTAAACGTGGAACCTTGATGGCAGCTCTAATAAACTCTCTAAACAATGGATGAGGCCTTAAAGGCCTTGATTTAAATTCTGGATGGAATTGAACAGCCACAAAAAAAGGATGATTCTTATTTTCAATTATTTCTACTAAATCTTTTTCAGGATTAACTCCAGCCATTACTAATCCATTTTTTTCTAAAATCTCTCTATAGTCGTTATTTAATTCATAGCGGTGGCGATGTCGCTCAGATATTACTAAATCTCCATAGGCCTTGGCGCTAATTGTATTGGGCTTTATTTTACATTTATAAGCGCCTAATCTCATTGTTCCGCCATATTTTCTTTCTTTCAAAAGAACTTTTTGTTCTGGCATAACGTCAATTACTGGCTCTTTGTTTTTTGAAAACTCAGCTGAACTTGCATTTTTCAGCTTGCAAACATTTCTGGCAAATTCAATTACTGCTAACTGCATTCCCAAACAAAGTCCTAAAAAAGGAATTTTGTTTTTTCTGCAGAATTCAATTGCTTTTATTTTTCCCTCTATTCCTCTGATCCCAAAACCTCCAGGAATAATTATACCATCAAATTTTCTTAATTCTTTTACTGAAGCAGAATTTTTTTCATATTTCTCTGCTGATAACCAAGAAATTTTAGGTTTTCTTTTTAAAGAATAAGCGGCATGTTTTATCGCTTCAATCACTGAGATGTAAGAGTCCATTAAAGTGAACTCCCCTGTTTTAAAATATTTCCCCACAATGCCAATCTCAACTGTTTTTTGAGTATTCTTTATTGTTTTTACTAACGTTTCCCAATCTTTCAGGTCTCTTTTTTTTCTTGGTCTCATGTTCAATTTTTTTAAAAGCTTACTGCCTAAATTTTCTTTTTCAAAATTAAGAGGAACCTCATAAATTGTTTCAATATCTGGAGCAGAAATAACATCTTGGGGAGCAACGTTGCAGAAAACTGATATTTTCTTTTTCCTGATTTCATCTAAAGAAACTGCTGAGCGCGCCAGAATTATATTCGGCTGAATACCGGCTGAATTCAAAGTTCTAACAGCGTATTGAGTTGGTTTTGTTTTCATCTCCCCAATTTTCTTTGGAATTGGCAAATAACTAACTAAAATAAAAAGCACATCTTTGGGATGACTTAATTTGAGCATTCTGGCTGCTTCTAGAAATAGCATATTTTGATACTCCCCCACTGTTCCTCCTATTTCTACTAATACAAACTCGGACTTTGTTTTTCTTCCTGCTCGTTTAATTCTAGAAATTACCTCATTTGGAATATCAGGAACCACCTCTACGCATTTGCCATCATATTCTAAATTCCTTTCTTTATCAATTACAGTTTTATAAACTCTTCCAGTGGTTATGTAATTTAAATCCAGTATATCTTCATCTAAAAATCTCTCATAGTTTCCAATATCCTGATCACACTCTGTCCCATCTTCAGTAACAAAAACTTCTCCATGTTCAGTTGGTCTAATTGTTCCGGCATCAATATTAATATAGGGGTCAATTTTAACTGCGGTTGCTTTAAATCCTTTGCTTTTTAAAATTCTGCCAATTGAAGATACTGCTATTCCCTTTCCAATTCCAGACATTACGCCGCCGGCAACAAAAATATACTTAGCCATTTTTCTCTTCTGTAATAATTACTATTATTTCAGATTCTAAATTGTGTTCAAATCTAACTTTTATTGGAAATTCACCAAGTTCTCCAATAGGTTCAGCCAAATCAATTTGTTCTTTTTTAATTTCAAATCCCAATTCTTTTAATTTATCAGAAATTTTCTGAGTATTTATTTTCTCAAATAACTGTTGTTCTTCCCCAA
This sequence comes from uncultured Candidatus Saccharibacteria bacterium, assembly GCA_964583485.1. Classification (GTDB taxonomy): domain Bacteria; phylum Patescibacteriota; class Minisyncoccia; order Minisyncoccales; family GWA2-38-27; genus JAUWYA01. The sequence goes on along the minus strand of CAZOVC010000019.1, from coordinate 4,506 downwards.
CTTTAACTAAAATTATTACTTCCAATCCATCAATACTGGACGCTATTTTTTGGATTTCTTTTAATTCTTCTTCAACCCTCTGTTTTTCAATTTCTTTTTGTTTCTCTACCCATTCTAAAACCTGCTTGGTTGCCAGTTTAGCAAGGCCTTTGGGAATCAAAAAATTCCTGGCATAGCCATCTTTAACGTCCTTTACTTCAAACTTCTTTCCTACGTTTTCTACATCTTGAAGAAGAATAATACGCATATAAATCTATTCTACTTTATTTCCTTTATTATTTCAATAGCTTTTTCAAGCTGCGGGTCCCGGTCTTGCTCATAGTCCTGTTCTGTCATTTCTACTTTAATGTCTGGCTCTAAACCCTTATCAGTAATCAGTTCGCCTTTAGGTGTTAGCCAATTAGCTACAGTAATTTTTAAACTTGAGCCATCAATTAATTGTTCTAATTTCTGAACTGACCCTTTTCCAAAAGAAGTTTCTCCAATCATTTTTATGCCGCGATTATCTCTAAGAGCTGAAGCTAAAATTTCCGAAGCAGAAGCTGAACCCCGATTGATTAAAATCACCATTGGATACTTTGAAAACCTGGAATTGCCTTTAGCTTTGTAAATCTCTTGTTTTCTTTTCTGGCCAAAGTCCTCAATAACCACTACCTGCCCTTTTTCTAAAAACCAGCCGGCAATATCTTGAGCTCTTTCCAAATAACCTCCGGGATTGCCTCTCAAGTCCAAAATTATCTTTTCAGCCGGGCTTTTTAAGATTTCTGCTGCCATTTCTCTAAAATCTTGGTCGGATTTTTCAGAGAAATGATAAAGTTTTATAAAAGCAATATTTTCTTCAAGCAGGTCCCATTTCATAGAAGGAATTTCAATGACCGCTCTTTTAATAATAAAATCTTTAGAACTATCCCATTCATCCCGCATAATAGTTAAACATACTTCTGTTCCTCCTGGTCCTCTGATAAGAGTTACTGCTTCTTCAATAGTAATATCTATAGTTAATGTTTCATTTATTTTTATGATTTTATCGCCTGGCCGAAGACCGGCTTTCTGGGCAGGTGTTCCTTCTAAAGGAGCGATAATTTGAAGCTGTCCTTCTCTTATGCCGATTTCTGCTCCAATTCCTTCAAAACTTCCTCCTACGTCTTCTAAAAATTTCTTGGTATCTTCGGGATTAAAAAAGATAGTATAAGGGTCTTCCAGTGATTCTACCATGCCGGAAATAGCTCCGTAAATTAGCTCTTGAATATCAATGTCTCCGGGATTAACATATTCTTGCTGAATTTTATGCCAGGCCTCCCAGAAAAGAGAAAAATCAAGATCTTCTGGAGGACAGAATTTACAAACAACCGCGCTCTTTCCAACCAAAAACCCGAGACCGAAAATAGCAAAAACAACTACTATTAAAACAATTTTCTTAAATAATGACATTATATCTTTATAGCAAAATTTAAAACTATGGTCAACAAAATAAAAAGTTGGGACACTTTCAGCCTCCTAACTTTTAATTATGGATTTTGTGAGATTTAGTTGGAACCAGATTATACAAGAATTACTGGTTTGGCAAAAGCTAAAAGCTCATGTGAGCCTACCTTTTAATAATCATACACTGTGACATTAGTAACTCAATAACCTTTTCAGGTTTATTTTTTAAAAATTCATCAAAAGCTTTTTTTACACCTTGGGCATGATAATCATGAGAAATTATGATTCCGTTTTTAGACATTTTATTATAAAAAAATTCGAGGCAATCTTTTGTGCTTTGGTATATATCTACATCTAAATGAACAAAGGCAAACTTTTTGTCTTGGATTGATATTCCTGTTTCAGGAAATAACCCTTTGTAGATAAATACCTTTTGATATTTTGAAAGTTTTTCTTTTACTTTTCGATAATTTGATCTAAACATTTTTGTCTTAAATTTACTATCAGTTTTACTAATTTGTGGTAATCCCTCAAAGGTATCAAATAAATGTAAATGCTTATTTTCTTTTGCTTCACAAATTGCTTTTGCGGTTGCTCCTTTAAATACGCCAACTTCAGCGTAATCTCCGTCAATATATGTTTGACTTTTGGCAAAAGAATAAATCAAAAATAATTCACTGGGTTTCAATAAAAACGGCTTATCTTCATTAATTATTTTTTTAAGAAGATTGATTACTTTTTTATCGTGATAATAACTCATTACTTTAAGCTCAAAAGCTATAATCAGACGATTTATTAGACGTCCAATCCAAGTATTACAAAGCTTATCGTTAATTTTCTGAATCATAATTTAGATATAGTGGACTTCATGAGATTCAACCTGCCCTATATTGAACTTGTTCTGATACGGGGTTTGATTTTTTAATACAAAACGCCATTTTCTACGACTCCAATATGGTCCAGCGTAATCAATGCCAATTCTCTTTGTTGCTAAAATTTGACAAGGTTTTATTTTTTCTCCCCTATCTTCTAACCAAATCCTTCTGCTTTTAGATAAATCCTCTTTGTAAAATGATTTATCTAATTTCAGATAATTGCAAACCTTTCCCGGACCATTGGCTATTTTATCTAAATCTAAAGCCCTAATAAGTACGCATTCCGGTTTTCCTTTTTTAGCAGTAACAATGTTTAATTGCCAATACATTCCATAAACTAAATAAATATAAATATGGCCTCCAATAAGATATTCTACCTTATTCCGAGGAGTTATTTTACCATTATAGGCATGAGAGGCTTTATCTTGAGGACCAATATATGCTTCGGTTTCTATTATCTTGCCAGATAATTCTTTTTTTCCAATCTTTCTGACAATATATTTTCCCAAAAGGTCTTTTGCTATTATCAAAGTAGGTTTAGTATAAAAGTTCCTAGTTAATCTTTTGTTTTTCATTTTCCTTAAATCTCAAAATAAATTGTAAAGTAGACCAGGCCTACTTTTGCGTTAAGCTAAGCTTAACGCAACCTATAAATCAGGGTTGACATTATCTTCTATCTTCACTTTTGGTCTTCTAAGAGTTTTTCCATAGGACAAAGTCCTTTTAAGGCCTTGTGCGGAAAATAATTCCAAGCATCATTCAATAACTGTAATACATTATTTAATTCGTTCAAATCCTGACCATGATCAAATATTGAAATAATTTTTGAAAACTCATTATCACCTTTCTCATTATAAATAACCTCTTTAATGTCTTCTAAATTAAAATCGCTATTGGAGTTTTTTAATAAATCCAAAAGCTCTTTTCCAATTTCTTCCCTCTTCTTCAAAATAGTTTCTTCGGTCATATTATTATCTATGTTATCTTTATAGATCAGTGTTTCATTCCCAACTCCGCTTAATTCTAATTCTTCTTTTATCTCTTTCATTTCATCTTTAGTTAATGATTTGTTTCTAAAAAACTTCCCTAACATAAAAAGACGAAACTCTTTTTGGGTTTTGGGGTCTAACTTTTCTTTTCTTAGTAATTTAAGGTCAACTTTTGAATATTTATCTGCCTCTTTTTTCATTTTCTCCGCCATCTCTGAATTATGTAAAACAAAACTGTCTTTGGACGTTAATGCTTCAGCTCTTTTTAACCATTCAAAACCTTGTTCAAACTCGTAAAAATGAAAATGGCTCATTGCTAAATCAAGATAGGCCAAAGGGCTGACTAAGTTTAAATTTATTGCACTTCTAAGGTCGTTTCTGCCTTCCTTCAAATCTCCAAGCATAATTTTTACCCAGCCCAAACTTCTTAAGTTTTCTGAATTGTTAGAATCTAATTTATCAGCTTTTTCCAACGCTCTCTTTGCCAGAAAAAACCTGCAGCACTTCATACGAGCAATACCCAGAAGATAATACAAATAAGCGTTATCTGGAAGCTCCCTTATTGCTTCTTTAACAACGGTTACCGCTTCAGAAGGTTTGTTCTTCCTTAATAAAGAATCCGCCTTTTTAACTTTTTTCTTAGCCTCTTTGCTTAAATTGTCATTCATTATAAATTTTAATTAATTTTTGACGCGAGGAAAATCCAGAAATAATTACTACATTTTTCTGTGGAACTTTAAAATAACGACTCAAAATTTTTATAACAGCTTTGTTTGCTAAACCCTTTTTCGGTCGTTCTTTAACAAAAATAACGTAATTATTTTCGCCTGTTTTCTCAATTTTTTCTTCTTTTGCTCCTGTCTTTACTTCAACAAAAATTTTCATAATTTAATCAACTATTTTAATACTTTCATTTTTTTGATTTTTTTCATTCTAGGAATAAATAAAAATCCCAACCACTTAAAAGCAGCAAGGACCTGCTAAATATAAAAATTCTCGCGAGTCTTTTAATTCTTTCTCTCTCAAATTCAAAATTTTCATCTTTTCTAAAGACATTCTTATATTATACCAAAATTTACCAATTAAAAACCTGTGGATAAGTCTTTTTAGAACAAATCTAATTTTCTGTTCAGAATTTATTTCTTGAATAAATCGCTAACCGTAATATTTAATGCCTTAGCGATTTTTTTGAGTGTTTCTACTGTTGGATTTGGTGG
>CAZOVC010000018.1:7578-10269 GCA_964583485.1 uncultured Candidatus Saccharibacteria bacterium | reverse complement strand
ATTGTAACTGAAAACCTTATAGACAATGCCATTCGTTACACAAAAGGCGGGGGAATAGTAGAGCTCAAACTTATAAAAGAAAAAGACAAAGTGCTTTTTGCTATAAAAGATTCCGGTGTTGGTATTCCTCAAAAAGAGCAAAAGTATATTTTCCAGAAATTTTTCAGGGCTGAGAATATCTTAAAAGAACGAACCAGAGGAAGCGGTTTAGGATTATATGTTTGCAAATCAATTCTTGACAAACTGGGAGGGCAAATTTGGTTTAAATCTCAATTAGGAAAAGGCACAACATTTTATTTTAGATTACCAATTAAATAAATAAAATATATGAAAAAGATATTATTCATTGAAGACGAGTCAACTCTTCAAAAAGCATTTGGAGATATTTTAACTCAAGGGGGTTATAAAGTCATTAGCGCCTTGGATGGGGAAACTGGCTTAAGATTAGCCAAGAGCGAGAAGCCGGATTTAATCTTGCTTGACCTTGTTTTACCAAAAATACATGGATTTGAAGTTTTAAAGAAGTTGAAACAGGACCCAGAAACAGAAGAAATACCAGTGATTATTTTGACTAATCTTGAAAGAATGGAAGACGTGGAGAAAGCCATTGAATTAGGCGCAAAGACCTATTTAGTTAAGACCCGGTATAAAATAGAAGAAATAATGGAAAAGGTTAAGAAAATCCTATCTGAATAAATAAACATGCGCGTTGAAGTAAAACAATTAAAAACTTTTATACTTGACGCTAAACTTCTTACCAAAGCCCAGTTTGACCAGGCCTTAGAAAAAGCAAAGAAAACTAAAAAAAGGGTTGAGGATATTTTGGTTGCCGATGGTTTAATTAATCAAGAAGATTTAACTAAGTTACAGGCCTATATTTTAGGCGTTGCTTTTGTTAATTTGGAGAAAGAAATAATTCCTTCTGATGTTTTGAAAATAATCCCAGAGCCAATTGCCAGAAGTCATAACATCGTTGCTTTTAGAAAAGAAGGCAGGAATTTGGAGGTAGCTATGCTTGATCCAGAAGATTTAAGAACCATTGAATTTATAAAAAAGAAGGCAGATTTAAAAATCTTACCTCGGCTAACAACAGACAAAAGTATTAAGAATGCCTTAAGACAGTATCAAAAAACCCTGGAAGCTGAATTCGGAGACATTATTAGAAAAGAATCTGTAGGGATAAGGCCGATTAAAGAGGAAGAAGCAGAAGAGAAAGAAGATTTAAGAAAAGTGGCTGAAGAATTGCCGGTGATTAGAATTGTAGATACTTTGCTCAAACACGCAGTTTTGCAAAGAGCATCTGATATCCACATTGAACCAGTGGAAAAAGAAGTTATAGTTCGTTATCGCATTGACGGCATTCTCCATGATGCTATGGTTTTGCCAAAAATTGTTAGTTCAGGAATTGTAGCCAGAATTAAAGTTCTTTCCAATTTAAAACTTGACGAACATCGTCTTCCTCAGGATGGTCGGTTTAAAATTGAGACAGGAGAGTATAAATATTCTATCAGGGTTTCGGTTTTGCCAACTTTTGACGGAGAAAAAATTGTAATGCGGCTTTTGCCGGAAACAGCCAAGGCATTTAATTTAGAGGCCTTGGGCTTGAGAGGGGAAGCATTGGAAAAAGTTCACCATAATTTGAAAAAACCAGTAGGTATGATTCTTATTACTGGTCCAACTGGTTCAGGAAAGACCACCACTCTTTATGCTATGATGGAAATTTTGAATACTCCAGGGGTAAATATTTCGACTGTTGAGGACCCTATTGAGTATAGAATGCCCAGGATTAATCAGACGCAGGTTAACGCTAAAATTGGATTAACTTTTGCTTCAGGCCTTAGGTCTTTAGTCAGGCAGGACCCAGATATAATTATGGTTGGAGAGGTTAGAGATAAGGAAACAGCCGGTTTGGCTATTAACGCCGCTTTAACAGGTCACCTGGTTTTATCTACCTTGCATACAATCAATGCTGCTGGAGCTATTCCTAGATTAGTTGATATGAAAGCAGAACCGTTTTTAATTTCTTCAACTTTAAGCGTGATTATAGGACAGAGGTTAGTGCGTCGGCTTTTTCCAGAGAATGAAAAATACTTTCTAAAGGACTCGGAATTGAAAAATTTAGCCAATTATTGCGATTTAGACAGAATGCTTAAAGTGCTGAAAGAAAATAAAGTGGTAAGAGCAAAAGATACTTTTAAAAATATTCCATTTTACCGGCCAAAAGCCACAAAAGAATGTCCTGAGGGGTATCAAAAGAGAATTGGAATTTTTGAGGTGTTAAATGTAACTGAAACAATTAAAGAACTAATTGTTAAACAGGGCACCACTGACCAAGTTCAAGAGCAGGCGCAAAAAGAAGGCATGAGAATAATGATTGAAGATGGGTTTATCAAAGCAGCCCAGGGAATAACGAGCTTAGAGGAAGTATTAAGAGTTATTATAGAATAAATCCAAAATCAAAACACTGTCGTGCGCTAGCGCACGGTAGTGAATAAAAATGAAGGGAAAAAATAAAGCTTTTACCCTAATTGAATTAATGGTCGTGATTGCTATTATAGGAATGATAGCAAGTATTGTTTTAGTAGCTACCAAATCAGCCAGAGACAAAGCCAGAATAGCTAAAGGACTTCAGTTTGCTTCCAGCATTCACCACGCCCTTGGCGCTTATGCCGTCGGCATCTGGGATTTTGA
>CAZOVC010000018.1:0-7478 GCA_964583485.1 uncultured Candidatus Saccharibacteria bacterium | reverse complement strand
TACGAGCAAGCGCTTTCTTCGGCGCAGATTAAGAAGCTATACGCAGAAGGAGCGAGGGAAAAGGGATTGGTAATAAAATAAAATGCCTAAATATAATTATATTGGTAAAACCTTGCAAGGAGAACCGCGCTCAGGAACTCTGGAAGCTAAAAACGAACACCAACTCGCCAGAATCCTTCGGATAGAAGGATGTATTTTAATTTCAGCTGAATCTGGAGAAGCAAAAAAAGAAAAAAGAAAGTTTACAATTTCCATATCTTCTTTAGGCTGGATTTCTTTAACTGAAAAGATAATGTTTGCCAGAAATCTTAGAGTTATGATCGCTGCCGGGGTTCCTTTGCCCAGAGGTTTGGAGATTTTAGCTAGTCAAAGTAAAAAAGAAAAATTTAAGAAAATTCTTTTAAACGTAAGAGAAGAAGTTATTAAAGGAAAATCTTTTTCCGATGCTCTTAGTAAATACTTTAATGTTTTCTCTGAACTTTTCATCAGTATGGTAAAAGTTGGAGAAGAAACTGGAACTATGGAGGAAGTTTTAAAAGTTGTAGTTCAGCAAATGGAGAAAGAGCATCAAATAAAATCAAAAATAAAAGGGGCAATGATATACCCCTTGGTTATAGTTTTCGCTATGGTCTGTATCGGGATATTAATGTTAATTATGGTTGTTCCTAAATTATCTCAGGTTTTTAATGAATTAGGCGTTGAACTTCCAATAACTACTAAATTAGTAATTGCTATTGGTCTTTTCTTAGAGAAATTTTGGTATACTCTGCCTTTGGGGATTATATTTCTTATAATTTTATTGAGAGCGGCTTTAAAAACCAAGATTGGTAAATTAGTATTTGATAGTTTTATTTTGAAAATCCCTATTGTGAGCCCGATTATAAAAAAAACAAATTCTGCCCACACGGTTAGAACCTTATCTTCTCTTATTACTGCGGGCGTTCCTATTGTCAGGTCTCTGGAAATTGTTTCCAGCTCTTTAACCAATGTTTATTACAAGAAAGCAATATTAGAAGCGGCTGAAAGGGTTAAGAAAGGAGGCAAGTTAGCCAAGGTTCTTAAGGGGCATGAAAATATTTACCCCAGTTTAGTGGTTCAGATGATTGAAGTTGGAGAAGAAACCGGCGAGACAGCAAATATTTTAGAAAAATTAGCTGACTTTTTTGAGGAAGAGGTTGCCAATGCCACTAAAAATTTGTCAGCTATTATTGAGCCCGTTTTAATGCTTATTATTGGAGCAGCAGTAGGTTTTTTTGCTATTTCAATGATTCAGCCAATATATTCTTTGATGCAAACATTATAATTTATATTAATATATTAACATTTAAACATCTGTTAAAATGTTAAAATGCTTAAATGTTAAAATGCTTAAATGCTTAAATGCTTAAATGTTAAAATCTCAAGAAAAGGGTTTACCCTGATTGAAGTTCTAGTCGGGACTTTTTTATTTTTGATTGTTTTTTTAGGAATTTTTCTTGCTTACCAATTAGGATTAAAGGTAGTAAGCCAAAGCAAAAACAGAATTACTGCTACTGCTATTGTTAATGGAGAATTAGAAAAGATTAGAAATCTGGCTTACGAATCAGTAGGAGTAGAAGGGGGATTCCCAGACGGGATTTTACAGTCCTCTAAGACCACTTTTCTTAATGGTGTTGATTATACGATTGAAACCAGGGTAGATTATGTAGTAGATTCAGCAGATGGGATTTCGTCTCCTGAGGATGAATGCCCTAATGATTACAAAAGAGTAGCGGTTAAGGTTTCCTGGTCAGAGATTTTTGCAGGCGAAGTCCAGCTCGTTACCGATGTTTCTCCAGAAACTTTAGCTCAAGAGTGCGCTGAAATAGGAGGGATTCTTTCGATTTCTGTATTTGATGCTTATGGAATAATGGTTCCCTGGCCATTAATTGAAATAAGAAATCCTGCAACTGATGAAGTAATAAAAAGCGCTAGTCCAGTTGAAGGAAGCCATTTTTTTCTGCTTGTTCCCGATAACTATAAAGTGGTGATTTCTAAAACAAATTACAGCGGCTCCAGAACTTATGGAATTGAGGAGGTGGCTATTCCGGAAAAGCCCCATATTTTGGCTTTGGAAGGAGGGCTTACGGAGATTAGTTTTTCTATTGATAAATTAAGCTCAATAACTGTTGAAACACGAGGGACCCAAGGCGCTGGCTATCCGCCAATTCACAACGTAACTTTTAATTTAACCGGGGCAAAGACAATTGGTTTGGACTCTGACGAAGAGCCAGTTTACAAATATTCTCAAAACCACACTACTAGTCCACCCGGCCAAGTAGATATCCCTAATTTAGAATGGGATTCTTATACTTTTTCAGTAAGCGAAGCCGCTGGTTTGGATTTGGTAGCTATTGAATCTCCGCTGGGAAACGAGATTGAGCAGCCGTTTGGTTTGCCGCCTGACACTCATCAAAATGTTCGGTTAGTTTTATCAGCAGAAAATTCTCTTTTAGCGACTGTTCAGGATATTGATACCGGAGAACCGATTTTTTCAGCTGAAGTTATATTAGACAGCAATACCCAGTATACTGACGAAAACGGCCAGACCTATTTTATTCCTTTAGAAGTATCTAATTACTCAATACAAGTTCAAGCTTCAGGATATTGCAGTTATTCAGGTAGTGTTTTTGTTGAAGGAGACACATCTAAAATAATTAATTTACAAAGAATTGAATAATTTATGAAATCCTTCACTTTAATTGAAACATTAGTTACCATTCTTATTTTTAGTTTAATTATGGGAGCGGTTTTTGCTTCTGTGACCAGGATTTATAAAACTCATACTTATGCCTGGCAGCAGTCAACAGCTATTGACGAAGCTAGCCGGGGAATTAGGATAATGGTCAGAGAAATAAGAGAAGCTATGTCAGGAGATAACGGCTCCTATCCCATTGAAAAAACCGGGGATAAGGAATTCATTTTTTACAGCGATATTGATAAAGACGGAGACATTGAAAGAGTTAGATATTTTTTAGCAACAGTCGGTTCAGGAACACAGACCCAAGAATGTGTTACTTTTGCTGACGGAGGTTCCTGCAATGTTATTTTCTCTGATTTTTTACAAGGCGCTATAACGTCGGCCCAGGTAAAAGTTTCCATAGAAGGAGATTTCGGCTGGAACCAAGAGTATGCCGAAATTTATGCTGATGGAGAATACTTAGGAAGAGTTTGCCAAACAGGTTGTTTAGATTGCGCCGGGGTTTGGGAAGGAGATGTTATTTTTGACATAATTGGACAAGCCGCAGATAATATAATTCAATTTACAGCTGATGCTACTTCCCAAGTTGATAATTCCTGTGATTGGCAAGAGCCAAATCATGCCATGAAAGTAAGGTTTGAATTTTTTTGGCAAGAGGAAGTTATTGAAAATGCTCATCAATTTAAAAAAGGAGTGATTAATCCTATTTTTTCTCCTATTAGATATCCTTTAGACCAGGAGGAGGTTTCTATTTTGAGTTCTTATATCTGTAATGCCCCGCCAATTTTTGAATATTTTGATGCTGAAGGGAATCAAATAATGGATTACCCGGCTAGATTAGCTGACACCAAGCTGATGAAAGTTTTCTTAGTAATTAATGTTGATCCCAACCGGCCCCCGCAGGATTTTGAATTAGAATCATATGTCCAATTGAGAAATCTAAAAGAAGAATATTAATATGTATAATAAAGGTTCTATTATAACATTAGTTTTAGTTTTTGGGATGATATTTTTGATTTTGCTTGGCGGTTTGTTCGGTTTTATTTTGTTGCAGCTTAGGCAAAGCGCGCAGAAACTCGCCTGGAGTCAAGCCATTCATATTACTGAGGCCGGTATTAATTATTATCGCTGGTGTCTTAATAATGATGCTGAGGATGTCTGTTTTGCTGAAAAAGAATATTTTGACCCGGAAGGACGCTCAATAGGCGCGTTTTCTTTAGAAACATCTTCGGCAACAAGCTGCGGAGAAACCATTGCCAGAGAAATTTTTTCTATTGGTTGGACCAATAAATTCCCTGAAATAAAAAGAAAAATCAGCGTTTTATACGCCAGAACTTCAGTAGCCGAATACGCCTATCTTTTAAATGATAATGTCTGGGCCGGAGCTGACCGGGAAATACGCGGCTTATATCATTCCAACGGCGGCATCAGAATGGATGGGGAGAATCAGTCCTTGGTAACTTCTTCTTTGGAAGAATGGTTATGCACTAGTTCTTTTGGGTGCAGTCCTAGTTCTATTCAGCCGGGAGTATTTACAACAAGCGGCAATGCCAATGAAGACCTTTTTGAATTTCCTGTTCCTCCATTTGATTTTGACGGAATTACTATTGATTTAGCTCAGATAAAAAGCAACGCCCAGTTAAGTTCTGTTTATTTGCCTCCGGTTGTTGATATTGACCCTCAAGGAGATGGATATCATCTAATATTTAAAAATAACGGCACTGTTGACGTTTGGCTCATTACCCGGCTTTGGTCTGACTGGGCTTATAGCTTGGAACAGGGCTGGCATTATGATTATTTTAGAATTAGAGATGAATATTTTTATAATAATTATTCTATTGGTTCTGATTGCTCAGTTATTTTTATTGAAGACAATCTTTGGATAGAAGGCGAGGTTAAAGGAAAGGTTACTGTTGCTTCAGCTAACTTAATTGAACCAAATGAAGATACCGACGTGATTTTATTAGAAGATATTGACTATACGGCGCAAGATGGTTCTGATGGGCTGGCAGTGATTGGAGAAAGGAATATTTTAATTGGGCCTGATTCGCCTGACCAGATGGAAATAAGAGGAATTTTTGTTGCCCAAAAAGGTCGTTTCGGAAGAAATCATTATGTTGGAAATATAAGGGAAAAATTAGAGATAACCGGCTCAATAGTCAGCAATGACAGGGTGGGAACTAAATGGACTTCAGGAAGTGTTATAGTTTCCGGTTATTTAAAAAGAGAGAATTATATTGATTCAAAATTAATCTACAACCCTCCTCCGTTTACTCCTTATGCTGAATACGACTTTAAAATTGTCAGGTGGGAAGAAGTAGAGTAAAATAAACTAATATGGATTTTTTATCTTTAAAACCCGAGGCATTTGGTTTAGATATTTCTGATTTGTGTTTAAGAATCGCAAAACTTAAGAAAAGAGGAAGGTTTTTTCGTTTGGTTTCTTGGGGAGAAGAAAAGATAAAATCAGGAATAGTTGAACAAGGAGAAATAAAAAATGAAGATGTTTTAGCTGGAATTATTAAGCAATTATTAACTAAGGTCAAAGGAGAGAGAATAACAACAAAATATGTGGTTGCTTCTTTGCCTGAAAAAAAAGCTTTTTTACAGGTAATCCAGATGCCTAAAATGGAACAAGAGGAGTTGAAAACAGCTGTTCCCTTTGAAGCGGAAAACTATGTCCCTTTGCCGATTGAAAAAGTTTATTTAGATTTTCAAACAGTTCCTTGCTCTAATCAAATAGACCATCTTGATATTTTAATTGCCGCTATTCCTAAAAAAATTGTTGACCCTTATGTATCTTGTTTTAGAAAAGCAGGCCTTATTCCCATGGCCTTAGAAGTTGAATCTCAGTCTATTGTCCGAGCAGTGGTAAAAAATGAAATAGGCCCTTTTCCTTTATTAATAATTGATTTTGGAAGAAGCGCAACCAGTTTTATTGTCTTTTCTAATTATTCCCTCCGTTTCACTTCTTCAGTTTCTATTTCATCTCAAAAACTAACTGAAGTTATTTCCAAAACCTTAAAACTAAGCTTAGATAAAGCAGAAGAGTTAAAATTAAAATATGGCTTGAAAGATGAAAAAATTTCAAAACCAGCTACTCCTTTACTGATTGATTTAGTCGAACAGGCTAAAAAATGTATTAACTATTATCATAGTCATAACGGTAAAATAGAGAAAATTCTTCTTTGCGGTAAAGGAGTTAACTTGAAAGGTTTAAGTGATTTTATTTATTCTGAACTTAAGATTCCGGTTGAGCTTGCTAATCCCTGGGTAAATATTCTTTTATCACCATTAAAAGAAGCGCCTGGATTACCGTTTAAAGAATCGTTGGGTTATACTACCGTTTTAGGTCTGGCATTACGCGGCATAAAAAGATGATTAATTTACTGCCTTCAATAGAAAAAGAAAAGATTTTATCGGAAAAAAACAAAAGAATAGTAATAATTCTTTGGGTTTTGGTTTTATTTTTTCTTACTTGTTCAATTTTAATTTTATTTTCAATTAAAACTTATATCCAGGCTCAAGTTAAATCGCAGCAATATCTTTTAACAGAAGCTAAAAAAGAAAAGAGTCAATCTGAAGTTGAAAATCTTCAGGAAGAAATTAATTCAATCAATTCAAACTTAACGAAACTAGATTCTTTTTATCAAAACGGAATTTATCTTTCCGGGATTTTAGAGAAAATTTCCAAGACGCTTCCCCAAAAGCTCTATTTGACTAATCTTTCTATTGTTTTTCCTTCTGTTTCTCTTTTTGGTTTTGCTCCAACTACGGAAACTTTATTTGAATTTAAGGAAAACCTTGAAAAAGAGCCCAGCTTTAAAGAGATTTCTTTTCCGCCAGCGAATTGGGTCGATATTACTGATATTGATTTTTTTATTATATTCAAGATAGACCCAGTTAGAAAAGATGAATCTTTCTAACGGGGTAGATATCTAAAATCATGGATTCAAAAAGAAAAATAATTGTCATTTCAATAGTTTTCGGAGCAGTAACTCTGTCTTTGATTTTTCTTGTGATACGCCCTTTGTTAAGCGGAGTTAAGAAAAATTCTCAAGAGCTTATTCTTGCTAAAAAAGAATTGGTTTCATTTAAAACTAAAAGCAAGAAGTTTGAGCAATCTAAAAAAGTATACGTAAGTTTAAAAACGGACTTAGAGAAAATAGACGAACTTTTTATTAATTCTGACGTTCCAATTGATTTGATTAAATTTTGGAGAGAAACAGCCAAAGATTCCGGTCTTTTAATTGATATTTCTCCTACTTCATTGGAGACCAGCGAAACTGCGCTTTGGGATTCCATAGGATTTCGCCTAAGCTTAACTGGTTATTTTTCTGATTTTTTAAAATTTCTTGAAAAAATTGAAACAGCGCCTTACTTGATTGAAATTCAAAATTTATCTGCTAAAACTTTCAAGCAGTTTTTAACAATTAAAGTTTATATCAAATAATAATGAAAGTAAAAATTAATAAGACGAGGAAGTTTTTAGGTAAATTGCCTTTGATTATAACTACGCATGCTTTTTGGGCTTGTTTGATTCTTTTTATTCTATCTTTAATCTTGGGAGCCAATTTATTTTATAAATATAATATTTTGGCTCAGAGAGCAGAGCCTGAAAGTTTAGAACAAACTGTTCTGTTTAAAGAAAAAACTTATCAGAAAGTTTTAGAAATTTGGCAGGAGCGCGAGAAGAGATTCCAGCAGGCTGATTTTAAAGAATATCCTGATCTGTTTTTAGAAGTAGCGCCGTTTCCTG
>CAZOVC010000017.1:0-10655 GCA_964583485.1 uncultured Candidatus Saccharibacteria bacterium | reverse complement strand
CCGTCTAAAATTCCTAAAACAACAGCTAAAACAGGTAAAGAATATTTTTTAATATTAATCTTTCCTATAACAGGAATATCAATATTGCCTTCAATATCAATAATAGTAACGTCTTGTTCTGATATCTTATCTTTTTTGCACTCTAAAATACAATCTTCAATACTCTTCCCAATTTCTTCATTAAAACCTAAAAAGTATCTTTCATTAGTAAAAGTAATTGGAACCATGCCGTAATACTCAACAGGAACTTCGTATTCTTTGTAAAATTCTTTTAATAATTCAACATTATTTCTGTTAGAAACAGAAAATCTGTTAATTTTAATTTCTGGATATTTTTCTTGCAGTTCATCTAAAAATCTCTCCTCTTGAGCGCAATGAGGACAGGTTGAACTATAGAAAAAATTAATCTCTACTCTAGTATCCTGAGCCAAGGCAAAATCAAAAGCATTAAATAAGAAAACAAAAATAAAAACAACGAAAACAAACTTTTTCATATTTGTCCCTAGATTTAGGATTTTTTCTTTTTGCTGAAGCAGAAGATATAGATGATTTCTAAGACAGCTAGAGTATTCAAAATCAGGAGCGCAACAAACCATCCTGTTTGCTTATTGCTGGCTGATTTCCATAAAGCTACTGCTTTCCAAGGAAGAGTCCAAAAAACAATCAATAAAATAATCCATTGATTTTCCAAAATAAATTCTTCCATATTTCATTCTACCCCTTCGCTTCGCTCAGGGCAAGTCCTTCAACCTCGTTCAGGGTAAACAAAAAAATCGCCAAAAAGGCGATTCTATCAATGCTTATCTTTTGTTTTTAAGCAGCTTTTTCTGCAAATTCAGGAATTCTTGCCTTTTCTAAAACTTTTTTAGTTTTAGTTAAAAACCTTTTTGCTTCCAGAACTTCAAGATAAACAGGTAATCCTTTTTTCGTAAAATGGACTACAATATTTCCCATTTCTTTTGCATAATCAATGGGCTGTTTAGAAATCTCTACTCTTAAAACATCGGCTTCTAGGTCATAACTAATTTTGGTTTTTTTATTATTGTTCATATT
The DNA here is from genome assembly GCA_964583485.1 of uncultured Candidatus Saccharibacteria bacterium. Taxonomy (GTDB): domain Bacteria; phylum Patescibacteriota; class Minisyncoccia; order Minisyncoccales; family GWA2-38-27; genus JAUWYA01. The sequence goes on along the minus strand of CAZOVC010000017.1, from coordinate 9,602 downwards.
GTTTTATTCTCACGGGATAAAAAGTAATAATAATTTTATTACCATTTTCCTTTTTATAAACTACTCTTAAAGCATAATCAGTATTAATTTGTCTTTGGGCAATTAAAAGAGGAAAACGAGAATTATCAATTAAATCTGGATTATTTAATGCCTCAATCACCCGGATTTTAGAAATTTCAAACTTGTGTTCTCTTAATATTTTGAATTTTTCCTCGGCATATTTAGTAAAATGAATCACAAAATAATAAAAAATTATCTTACTCGCTTTAATCTTAATATATTAATAATAGTATGTCAATCTAATTTAAACAGCATTATTACAACTTGTAAAATTGCTGTTAGTACTTGAAAAAAAGCTAAAACAACTAATGTTCCAGTTAAAATTGTTGCTGTTTTGCTTTTCATACTAATAGGGCACTATTACTGAATCAGAAGGCACTACTTTTGTTTCATACCATTCTACAACCTGGTCAATGCCAATAACATAACCCATGCTTTCGGCATAACCTGAAATTGTCCAGGTAGGAACTCCAATAAGTTGGTTTTTGGCGTTCAAAGCAGACCCTCCGGAATTGCCGGAGTCGATCTTAGCATCTGTTTTCAAAACAAATCTTCCTACTCTTCCGCTTATTATTCCATCGGTAAAATTAAAAGTCCCCGCTCCTATTTCAGGATAACCAGCAATTGCCACATAATCTCCCGGAGATAAAATATCAGAATAACCAAGGTCTAAATAAGGGAAACTTGAAGGGAGAGAACTTGGCGCGTCTTCACACTCTTGGCAAATATCATTGATATATAAAATAGCGATATCAAAATCAAAATAATCATCTGTTACCGGTACGTAAGCAATTAAATTAGCTGTGTATTTTATTGTGGGCGGCCAGGCGATATCACCCGTAACAGCAACATAACAAGTTGGCGCAGACTTAATAACGCTCCAATCTTCATTTGAAACAACGTGCCTATTAGTGATAATAATTCCTTCTGGACTAACAATGCTGCCCGACCCAATACTGATATATCCAGTGTAATCATAATTGTCATCAGGACACCAAAGCTCAACTACAGCGCTAATCTGTTCTTGAGTTAAAGGAGGAAGAAAATATTCATCAGGAGGAAAAGGAACCTGCTGATTTTCTTCAAGATCTCTGATTTTTTCTTCTAATTCTTTAATTCTCTTCTCCATTTCTTCATCTGAGTATTCAGGCCCCGGTTTGAAAGTTAAGCTTTTCTCTTCTTCGGCTGAAACTTTTCCAACGTCTTCAGACCTTGTAAATATCCTAAATAATTTCCCTTGTTGATATAAAACTAAACCAGTTATCTCTAATGATATTAAGAAAAGAACTATAACCAGTATTAATATTTGAATCTTTAAAGAAATCTTCATGTTATTTTATTATACCACAATACCACAATACCACAATAAAAAACCCGGGAAAATAATTCCCGGGTTTTTTAGAAATTTCAAACTTGTGTTCTCTTAATAACACCCCTGTTTAAACTCCTGATATTCATTCAGTAAATCAGCAGCAATATCTTTGGGTAAATCACACTTTTCTTCTAATCCTTCCTTTTCACATTCTTGATTCCAAGAATGTTCAAAAGTATTATAGGCGCTATCAAGACAATCTGATAAAATCTTTTTATCTACTTGTCCTATAAGTTTTCCTGTTAATTCTTCAGTAATTTGCTTTCCCAATATTTCTCTTAATGGAAAAACCGTAGCTCTTAATTGTCTGTCTAATGCTTGCTCTTGCTGAACAATCAAAAACAAAGAAGCAACAAAAACTACGCCAATTACCGCTGAAAAAATTATTGATTTTATAGTTTCTTGTTTCATATCTTTCTATATATCATATTCAAAGACCTTTGTCAAGCCCTCACACCATAACAAGGAATTAATTTTTTAGGAATCCCGCAGCGGAACTTTAATTAAGCTAATTTAGCTTCCCAGATTAGATTGTGCTTATATAATATAAAAAAATTAAGGAGAGATTTTTCCTTGTTTGGTTGTGAGGGCAAGCCCCCAGCCCAAATTATAGCTTATTTCCACAATCAGGACAGAATTTATCACCTGATATAATATTAGCTCCGCATTTAGGGCAAAATTTCCCTTTTGCTTCCGGAGCAGCTGGAACAGCAGATGGAGCAGCTGAAGCAACTGGAGCAGCCCCGCTTAGCGGGGAAGCAATGGACTGACGACTTTTAGAAAAAGCTAAAATTCCCATTAGCACAAAATTAAGCAGAGGAATTAACATTAAAAGTCCCCACCAACCCGGTCTGCCTAATCTTTGAGCAATACCAGCCCATAAAAGAATAAGCGCAACAATATTAACAAAAGGAAGCAAGAGCAAAATTATCCAGAGACCAGATTTGCCAGCAGCTTTGCACATTAAATAAAGATTCAGAAAAGGAACCCAGGCCATCCATGCATTTGAAGTCCCTGTCTTTTTAGCTATAAACATTAGAGTAATAGCAAGATAGATATAAAAAGCAAGATAAGAAAAAATCCAAACAAGCCCAAATCCAAGACCAACACCCCAACCCTTGCTATAAATATTTGTTCTGGCAAGAAGATTTGACTTGGCAAGAAGATTTGTTTTAGTAAAAATATCTGTCATAAAATATACAACAATTTATGTTTTTTTTCGACCTTTACCCCCACACCAGAACTTTGTTTGGTGTGGGGGTTTAATCTTTAAGATCATCTAGATCAACTCCGAATTTTTCTGCTAAATCAAACAATGGACCCTCGCAAGCTTCAACCAAATTATCTCCAATATACTCTCCAACATCCTCTATTCCTTTTTGATAAACTTTTTCTGGAATCAAACATTCAAAAGATAAATCCTCAAACATTTTTTCCAGAATAAAATCAGGTATCACATCCAATCCCTCAGGAAGTTCTTTTAATTCAGTTATCTTAGCGAAAACCACGCAGGAATTAATACCTTCAGCCAAACCTAATATTTCAAATTCAGCTTGAGCAAATTCTCCTAAATCTGCTTCGCCTTTAGCCGGAGCGCATTTTTTAAGATTATCTTCCAAGCAGGTAAGAGAATCTCCGCACTTAATTGTTTTTTCTTTTTCGCTTTTAGGGTCAATATCAAAATATTCTCCTGCCTCGCCTTTCTTCATATTAGAAAGAAAATACCAGCCAAAACCAATTAAACTGCCTATAATTAGTAAAAAAATCAAAACCACTATCAAACAACCAATTAAGCATCCTGTTCCACATCCTCCTCCTTTTGTAGGTGGTGGAGGCAAAGGAGCTACTGCTGGCTTTGGTGCTTCTACTCGCGTTTTCATCTTTGCGCCGCAAACAGTGCAGAATGCGGCTCCTAATTTTAAATTTTTCCCGCATTTGGGACAAAAATTAGGCATATATCATTTTATATCAATAGAATCAATCATTGTTTCAACTTGGTCTAAATACTTGGAATAAGTGCTTTCTAAAGCAACGTAAAGTACTTGATACCAAGTATCGCCTGCATTTATGAAATAATGTAAATACTGAAGCTCCTCATAAGTATAACTCGCTTTATATCCTGGATACCCTGATACCATTACTTTTGAATAATTAAGCAAAGCTACATAAGAGTCTCCTGACAAATCTGCTATTAAATCTGCCATTAATTCATCGAAATCATCTGGCTGAGCTGTTGACGCATAAACAACAACATTTTCTTTAACTGTGTCATTTTCGTCTTCTGGCGGAGTGGTAAAAACTACTGCAAATTCATCAAAACCATAATCGTCTTCTTCTTTTTTCCAGTCCTCTGGATATTTAATCTCAAACTCCCATTTCTCATTTTCATAAATCAAATATTTCTCTTCCTCTTCGTCTTTATCTTTGGACTTTCTTCTTTCTTCTTCCCCGCAACTAGCTCCAATTAAAACTAAACCTATTAATAAAATTAACGGGATTATATATTTTGTTTTTTTCATAGTTTTATTTTCCCCAAGTTATAGTAATAATTTCCTCGTCTTTATCTTCTTTATCGTAAATTTCAGTGACAACCACTCCTCCAGAATAACTAACATCTATACCAGGGCTGTGAATTGAATAGTTCATATCTAAAACCTGACCCTCCTGCTCTAAATTATTATCAATATCATAATAAATAAGTCCTCTTTGCTCTGGCTCTAAATTCCTCCTCGTTTCAAGACCCAACACTCTTGCTCCATCTCCAGTAATCATTGAAAAAGGAAAATCCTGCCTTTGAGCTATAATTTCACCCTGATCATTAGAAACGAAAATCATTCCGCCAGATGCTAATGCGCCTAAAATCCTTTTACCATTTTTACTTACTGAAATTCCTTCTCTATCACTAGGACACATTATTTCAATACCAAGCTCTTTTCCGCTTTCTATTCCTCCATCTGCATAAACTACGGTTAAAACCCATTTATAGTTGTTTGTTGTTCTGGCAAAAAATACTCTATTAGAATCATCAATTGCCAAACAGTATCCATTGATTCCCCTTTCCAAAGCTCTTAATCCTGTGCCGTCTGAATTAGCCGCACCCACTATATCATCTTCTGGAACATCATGCCTTTCTCCAAAATCAACTCCCGTAACATCGGCTGTAAAAGCAATTTTTGAACCATCAGAACTTATCTTTACTAATGTTGGCCAAGCTCTTTCAGCGTCAACTTCTGGAGGATAGTGCTTCTCTGGAAGATCATGCGTATCTATTTTTGTTGCTTTTTCTTCGTTTAAGTCCAGCACAAAAATATATTCTGGCATAGGAGCTACAAGACGCCAATTTTCAACAAAAGGAGTACCTATAAAAACAACTTTAGTGCCTTTATGGTCAATATCTAAAGATTCGGCTTTAATGCCAAATTTATCTGTAAAAACATCTCCTCTGATTTTAATTGTCTTCTTTTCTTTGCCATCAGGATCAGTTAGAACTAAAGTATCCCAATAATTATCTTTATCTGTATCCCTCCAAAAAATAATTATCTTGCCGTCGCCAGAAACCCTGGGCTCAAGATCCCTAATTTTATTCTGAGTAATTTGATTAATTTCTTTCTTTCCTTGAAAAGGAATGCTTTCTTTTGACTGAGATTCTTCTTTGTCTTTTTCCCCGCAACTCGCTCCGACTAAAACTAAAACCATTAACATTAATGGAATAATAAAATACTTTAATTTAGACATAATTTTATGAAAACTAGGTCCGACCTAGTTTCTAATTTAAGCTTTAATTTTTATATTTGGATTTAATTGTCTTATATTTTCAACAAATGACTGCCAATTACTAATTTTGTAAGAAATTCTTTTTGTGTTAAAGATTTTAGAAAAAAATCCTGTTTTCTCCGGCTTTTTATTATATTTAATAGTAACCGAATTAAAAATTGGCGTTCTGTAAATAGATTTTATTCCCCTAATTGGTATTCTTCTCCATTCTTTTGTTCCTCCAGAAAAAAACTTATTTCTATAAAAAATTATTTCGTTATTACCCAAAGCTAAAGTTCCCTTTATATTCTGCCCATAATCATCCCCTGTATCTATTTCTTTAGCTTGCCAATATAAATTAGTCATTTTTAGTTTTTGGCAATGAAGCGGTTTTTTTCTTAATCAAAAGTATAATTACGGTTATAACTGCACCAGCAATAATACCAACACTGACCAAACCTATTATTATCCATAACCAAACAGGCATGCCTTTTTCTAATTCTTTCGCTTTCTTTCTTAATTCTTCCGCTTTCTCTTCTGCTTCTTCCAAACTCGGGTCAAGCTCGCTGGCGGTCTTATAGGCCTCTGCTGCTTGTTGAGTTTCACCTAAACTTTCATTAATTTCTCCTAACATCAGATATGCTGTTTCATATTTTGGTTCAAGTTCAATCATTCTCTCACATTCTTCTTTTGCCTTATCAAACTCTCCTTTAGCAAAATAAAGTTGGGCTAATACTGCGTGGCCAACCACTGACTCATAAACATAAGGGTCAATACTTTTAGCTTGTCCCAGTTGTTCAATAGCTAAATTATACCATTTGTTATCCTGGTCAAAATATCTATATTTTTGGGCGTAAGCGGCAGCTAATTCAAGATAGGCATCTGACATTTCCGGGTCCAATTCAATGGCTTTTTGGAAAGAATCTATTGCCTCTTCATTTTTTTCTGTTGTATTTTCAATTAAGAAATCCATGCCTTGAATATAATAATCAAAAGCATCTTCAGCTGCCTGAGCAATATTCCCTATTTTTATCAAACAGAAAGAAAAAACTACAACCAATATTCCTAACTTTAATAAATTTTTTCTCATTGCTTCAAGATTTTAATTTCTTAATTTCATCCCTGATTTCCATATTTCTCAAATAAAGCTGACGCATTTTATCTTTTAGGTCATCAAGATATTCTCTTTGAGCTGCGATTATTTCCGCATCTGACATTTCTTGTTTGTAAAAAATCTCTCCTTGAATTTTACTAACTATATCCACTATAAGGTCGGGAACAGTCATTGGACTTGGAACTGGAACCTCAAATAAAAGGAACTTCATCATTTTTTTAATAAGGTTTGCCTTAAGCAATCTTGCCATTCGCTCTCGATATAATTTAAGCTCTCTATATTTAAGCTGATTCTGTTTATATTCTTTAAGGAGTTCTTCAATTTTCGGCGCCGTAGCAATACACCCTCTAAAATTTGCTTCTTTAGATAATTCACATTTCATACCGGCCGGGCAGGCACAATCTTGAGAACAGTACTTACAATCTTCTGAAAAGTCGCAGATGCCATCACCGCATTCTAATTTTTTTTCCTCTTCTTTCTCCTCTTCTTCCTCCTCCTCTTCTCCTAATAGAGGCCCTATTACTACCCCGGGCGCGCAGTTAACAAGTGGCCTTCCCAAAACAGATGCGCAGGATGCAGAAAACTCCTGAAAATTATTCGGACAGCAATAAGAAACCATTATAGGATAAACGCATAATGCTTCCTTCATATTCATCCAGTTTTCATTATCAATGGTCTCTTCCCTGAGCTTATTTCTCCTATCCCAATAAGAATTGCAATTCTTTGCATCTATGCATTTGAAAAAATCTTCAGCGCCTTCGCAGCTTTCTTTGCAAGCATCATACTGATTCTCTAATACAGCCATTTTTTCAAAACTATCTATTTTGTCCCATACGCCGTTATCAGCGCAACAATCTTCAAAAGATTCACATTTTGCTTTAGTAGTTGTAGAAAAAGCAAAAAGCGGAAGATTGTTTAAATCCTTAAAGGCATCACAAACCTCTCCGCCCCAGTCCTTGCAATAAGCAGGAGCTTCAGCTTGAGCAAAACTCACGCCAAAAACCAAAATTCCTAAAAACAAAATTGGAACGAAAAATTTTAATTTAGTCATATTTTTCCTAAGGAACTAAAAATTAGCCATTATTCTTCCTTCTCATACAAAAATTCTGGTTCGTCTTGAGTGATGTAGAAGTGGACATCACAAGTAGATGGATGAACATTACCCCAGGTGCTCCAGCATATACCACAGTAATAATCTATTCTGCCTGGCTCATCAAATATATAAACATGGACTGGATTATCTTGCTCTTTATAATCATAAAAACCAGGTTCTTCCCAAAAAAACTTTTCCGAATCAGTACTCCGAGCTAAATAATTAGTATCGTATTTTAACTCATCACCGCTCTTGTCAAAAGCATACCAATCACAATCTCCTCCCTCATTACACCATCCTGCGCTATCAATCCTAATACAATTCCACCTTGCTCCACTTCCTGGTTCTCTTTCTCTAATTGCTGGGCCAATTACTACAACTGATTTTTCAGGTAATTCTACACTTAGCAAAAGCTGACCATTTTTTTCTATGGGAACTTTCTCTGCAAAATAACGAGTCCAAGTTACTCCATCTAAATTACCAGAGACCTCAACATCTTCTTGGCTAAAGTCAGAGGCAATCCAAGCTCCTTCAGTGGGAGGCGCGCTTGACTTGTTTTTATCTGCTCCTTTTTTTTCACAACTCGCCCCAAGCAAAACCAAAACTACCAAAAGCAAAATCGGAATAACAAATTTAAATTTTCTCATAATTTTTATCTTTACCCTTAAAATGTTTTGGGAAGCATCTTACAGACCTCTCTTACATCATATACGCATTCATTAAAATCCTCATAATCCCCGGTTGCTTGATGCATAGAACAATAAGAACTGTAAATAGTCAAACACCCTTGACGAGTAAGGAAGTTTTCTATGGTTAACCTATAGTTTTCAATCACCTCATCACATACGTCTTCGTCATCCTCTTCATCCATACATTCATCATATAAATCTTCTTCTTGTTCAACCATATCGTCAATACAATCATCTAAATCATCTTCTCCTCCTATTAGAGAAAATTCTTGGTCAAGAACATCATCCAGCTCTTCTGAAAAATCTATAGCGGTCTTGCAAACTTTCTCATAAAAAGATTCCGGACTTTTTGTACACGTTGCTCCAACTAAAATCAAAACCGCTAAAAGCGAAATTAGAATAAAAAATTTTGTTTTTTTCATAATAAATAAATTAATAACTAAGTTCCGACCTTTTTTTGAAAAAACAACTTTTTATTATTATACCTAAAATTATGGCTAAAGATAACCACTGGGCTGTGGATAACCCCCCACTACCTAAAAATAGGTGTGGGGGCAAGCCCAAATAATATCGGGGATCAGATAAAAGAGTACCTGTAGAACGAGTGAAATCCAAGAAAAAGCGAGAAACAGAATATAAGAAAAGGAACATAAAAAATAACTGGCCCGGTTTTGTTATCTTAGGTCTTAAAAACCTTAAAATTAAATACAAAATTAATGCACTGATGATCAGATATTCAGCTACCGGATGCCTAATTGTTCCATCAGGCCAAATAATTCCCCAGGGCAAAGACGTTTCAGCTCCTTGATGGTCATTGATTAAAGAACAGCCAATTCTAGTAATAGCAATAGATATTGGAGCTGCTAAAACAGCCAAATCTGCTATTTGCAAAAACAATCTTGAGCCAATCTTAGCAAACTTTGCATAAATAATAGCAGCGATCAGCAGACCAAAGAGACCTCCGTGAAAACACATTCCTCCCTGCCATATTTTTAGAATTTCAATTGGCTTTGAAAGATAATAATTTGAAAGTTGAAGAACATGTCCTAACCTTGCTCCAATAATTGCGCCGATTATCAACCAGGAAAAAGAACTGATAATTATTTCTGTATCAATTCCCTGATTTTTTGCTTTTTTCAAAATGAAAAACAAAGCGTATAAAAAGGCTAAAGCCAAGAATGCGCCCCAGACGTAAAGAATAATCGGTCCTATTTGGATTTTATCAAATGAAAAATAAGGAATCACTCCTTTATTTTACCATAAAAAAGCGCCAAGTTCTATCTAGAACTTGGCGTGTTTGACGTATTCAGTTTTTCGCCGGTAGTTGCTTTAACCAACACTTCTTGAAATCTTTCAAGCCAGATATCCCAATCTGCTCCCCGTTGATTAAAATGTTTTACTTCAGAGCCATCCCTATAACAAATGACATTGCCAAGCTTAAGGCCTTTTTCAAAGCCCGGAACCTGGAATATAACTCCGTCATACCCCCAACAGCCGCAGTCGCAGTCGCAGTCGCAGTCG
>CAZOVC010000016.1:0-11960 GCA_964583485.1 uncultured Candidatus Saccharibacteria bacterium | reverse complement strand
CTTTTTTGTTGACAAAAAGTTGTTATATTGCTAAAAATAGTATTACAATTTGTTCATTGGAAATTGAATAGGTGTTAAATATTTAAAATTGAAAGGAGAAAAAACCATGGGTTATTTAAGCAGAAAACCAAATAGTAATGACCCCCCAAGGTCACGAGAAGGGCTTAGTCTTTGGCTTGGAGATAACGACGTTTTAGATGAAACCGCTCTACTTCTTAGTGGTTCAGCAAAACGTTGTAGCGATTGCGGACGAGCTACAGATATTCGCTATCTCGACGCCTCGAATCTTTGTCCAGATTGCAGGTAAGATCGCAGAATAGAAGTTATCTCTTTAATTGAAGTAGAAGTATGGGCAGTTGAACGGAGCGAATGTAAACTGTGCAAAGTTGGAACACCTCGCTATAAACCAAAAAAAGGCAACTGGAAAAAATTGAATAGGAGAGCTTAAAAAAACAAAAAATACAGCCGTTGAATATAGTATTTCAACGGCTTTTTTTATTTGTTTTATTCACAGCTTTAACCTTGATTTTAAGGTAATTTTAAGGTAAAATAAAGTATAATATTATGAAGTTAAAACCTCTTAAAATTGAGACCAAAGGAGATAAAATTGATATAACAGCGCCTGGAGAAAAGCATGAGATTGGGCATTTTCATCCTTTGACTTTGGTTAAGAGAAAAATTGAAGAGATTTTTCAGGCAATGGGTTTTTTAGTGATTGAAGGTCCTGAAATTGAAAATGAATGGTATAACTTTGATGCTTTAAATATTCCTAAAGACCATCCTGCAAGAGATATGTGGGATACGTTTTATTTGAAAAATGGAATGCTTTTAAGGACTCATACTTCACCAGTTCAAATTCGTTATATGGAGAAAAACAATCCTCCTTTCAGGATTATTGTTCCAGGCAGGATTTTTAGGCACGAAGCAACTGATGCCAGCCATGAGACTAATTTTTATCAGGTAGAGGGATTAATGGTTGGAAAAGATATTTCAGCAGCTAACTTCAAAGCAATTATTCAGGAGTTTCTTTCAAGATTTTTTGGAAAGCAAGTTAAAGCTCGTTTAAGACCAAGCTTTTTCCCGTTTACAGAGCCGTCTTTTGAAGTAGATATGACTTGTTTGGTTTGTCAGGGTCAGGGGAAAGGATGCAGTACTTGTTCAAGAACTGGATGGATAGAATTAATGGGAGCAGGAATGGTTCATCCCAATGTTTTAAAAGCAGGAGGTATAAATCCTAAGAATTGGCAGGGATTTGCTTTTGGTATGGGAATGGATAGATTAGCCATGATGAAGTATAAGATAAATGATATTAGATTATTTTATTCGGGAGATTTAAGATTTTTACAACAATTTTAATATGAAAGCGCCAAAATTTCTACAATCAGTTTTATGGTCAGTAAGAATTGAAGATTTGGATCTAAAAGAAGATAAATTCTACATTATTCACCAAATTTTATCTTTTGGTAATCTCAAGGAATTGAGATGGTTGTTTGATAATTATTCTATCAAAGAAATTAAAGAGGTTTTTTTGAAACATCCTCTTAAAGTTTATCGCCCCCAATCTTTTAATTTTGTAAATAAAATTCTTCTTAAAATTAGAAATAGAAATTTAAATATAAAAAATTATGTCCCGCCTACATTATAATTTATTGGATAGGGATAGAATGGAAGCTCTTGAAAGATTGAAACCGTTTAGGAAAGAGGCTGTTTTGGCTGGAGGAACAGCGTTGTTTTTACAAATTGCTCATCGTTTTTCTTTTGATTTTGATATTTTCTTACAGAGAGAGTTAAAACGAGCAGATTTATTAAAATTGAGAAAATTATTAGAAATAAAAGAGGTTAGATTAAATACGTCAGAGCAGTTAAATATCGTTACATCAAAAAATATTTTAATTACTTTGGTTTATTACCCCTACAAAGCATTATTCAAGACAGTTTCCACTGTTTCTTTACCGTTTTTTTCTATTAAAGATATCGCTTTAGACAAGGCATTTACTATTGGACGACGGGGTTTATGGAGAGATTATGTTGATTTATTTTTTCTTTTAAAAAATAAATACATAGACCTTCCAGAAACTATAAAATTAGCAGAGAAAAAGTTTGATTTAGAGTTCAATCCTCGATTGTTTTTTGAACAATTAACTTATTTTCAAGATTTAAAAATAGAGACAACGAAAGTTTCCTTTATAAAAGAAAAATATTCTTCCCAAGAGATCAAAGCTTTTTTAACAAATCAAGTAGAAGATTTTAAAAAGAAAAATATTATTTAGTTTTTATAGATTATGATATTTTCATATAATTGGCTGAAACAATACGTTAAGAAGTTGCCCAAACCAGAAAAGCTGGCACAGGTTTTGACTATGCATAGTTTTGAGGTTGAGCAAGTAAAAAAAGTTGGTAAAGATTATGTTTTAGATATTGATGTTTTGCCGAATCGGGGTCATGATTGTTTGTCTCATTGGGGAGTGGCTAGAGAAATAGCAGCTATAATGGAATTAAGAAGCAGCCCTACGGGGAGTCCGCCTGAAGGCGTCCAGAAGAATTATGAATTAAGAATAAAAGAAGATAAAAAACTTAAGACAAAAGATTTTGTTGCTGTTGAAATAAAGGATAAGAAAGATTCTATTCGCTATACTGCTAAAGTTATTACTGATGTAAAGGTTGGTTCTTCTCCAAAATGGATTCAGGAAAGATTAAAAGTTTGTGGATTAAGACCAATTAACAATATTGTAGATGCTGCAAACTATGTAATGTTAGAAACAGGACAGCCTCTGCATGCCTTTGATCTTGATAAGATTGAGGGCCAAAAAATTATTGTTAGAAGAGCAAGAAAGGGCGAGAAAATTATAACTTTAGACGATGAAAAATATAATCTAGATAAAGATGTTTTAGTAATCGCAGATTCAGAAGAATCTCTTGCTATCGCTGGGATTAAAGGAGGAAAGAAAGCTGAAATAGATAAAAACACCAAAACAATTGTTTTAGAGTCAGCTAATTTTGACTCAAGGGTTATTCGTAAAAGTTCGCAGAAACTAAGTTTAAAGACAGATGCTTCTTGGCGTTTTGAGCATGATTTTGACCCAAATCTAACAGAATTAGCAATAAATAGGGTCTCTGAATTAATTCAAGATATAGCCAAAGGTAAGGTTGCTTCTGGCTTGGTTGATTTTTATCCTAAAAAGGTTCAACCCAAAAAGATTAAATTAGATTTAAACTATGTTGAGAAATTACTAGGAATAAAGATTCCTGGAAAAGAAGTTAAAAGAATTTTAGAAAGGTTAGGTTTAAAGGTTAAAAATTGGAAATTGAAAATTCTAAATGTGGTCGTACCCACATTTAGACTAGATATTTCTTTGCAAGAAGATTTGATTGAGGAGATTGGTCGTCTTTATGGATATCAGAGAATTCCTGTTCTTTTTCCTATTGCTTCTTTAATTCCTCCAAAGAGAAACCTTGAGATTTTTTGGGAGAATATGACCAAAGATATTTTAAAAGAAGCTGGGTTTACAGAAGTATATAATTATTCTTTTGTTGAAAAAGGGACCATCGAGCTTGAGAACCCAATGAGCTCTAGGCACAAATATCTAAGACCAAGCTTGATACAGAACTTGTTAAAGAATGTTAAAGATAATTTTAAATATTTTAAAGAAATTAAAATATTTGAATTGGGTAAGATATTTGATAAACAGGGGGAGAGGCGGATGCTAACCGGGGCAAGCACGAATAATTTTTATCAAGTTAAGGGAATAGTTGATAGCTTGTTAAATAAACTTGGAATAAGCGATATTTATTATGATGAATATGAGCCAAAAAGTATTTGGATAGAGGGAAAGTGCGCTGAAATTAAAGTTAGTGGAGAAAAAATTGGTTGTTTGGGACAAATATCAGCTTACAGAGACCGGGTCTCTGTTATTGTGTTTGATATTGATTTTGAGAAATTAACAAAACTTTGTTCAGAAGAACATGAGTATCAACCTATTTCTCAATATCCAGCAGCTATCAGGGATTTAGCAATTTTAGTGCCCATAGATGTTAAAGTTGTAGATGTATTGAATAAGATTAATATTGCTGGGGGCGCCTTGGTTAGAGATGTTGACCTTTTTGATATTTATGAAGGAGAAGGTATTGTTCAAGGAAAGAAGAATTTGGCATTTCATATAGTTTATCAAGCAGAGAATAGAACGCTTAAATCAAAGGAGATAGATGTTATTCAAAATAAAATAATTAAAGTTCTGGAAAAAGATCTAGACTGGGAAATAAGGCGTTAAAATTATGCCTAAGGAAAAAACTACTAAAAAACCGAAAAATAAAGAAGCAAGTTATACTGCAGAGGATATCTATGTTTTAGAGGGTCTTGATCCTGTTAGAAAAAGGCCTGGAATGTATATTGGTTCAACCGGTCCTGATGGTTTGCATCATTTGATTTGGGAAGTGGTTGACAATGGACTTGATGAAGCAATGGCCGGTTATGCTAAAAACATTGAAGTTATTTTATTGCCGGGGAATAGAGTGGAAACAAGCGATGATGGAAGAGGAATTCCAATAGAGAAACATGCTCAGACAAAAAAATCAGCCTTAGAAACAGTTATGACAACTTTGCATGCCGGAGGCAAGTTTGGAGGAGAGGCGTATAAGGTATCTGGAGGCCTTCATGGCGTAGGAGTTTCTGTTGTCTGCGCCCTGTCTATCTACTTAAAAGCTGAAGTATGCAGAGGAGGCAGCAAGTACAGCCAGGAATATTCTAAAGGAAAGGTTAAGACAAAATTAAAGAAAGTAGGAACCTGTAGAAAAACTGGCACAACCGTTGCTTTTGAGCCAGATTTAGAAATTTTCAAAGAAATTAAATTTGATAAAAAGAGGATTTTAAACCATTTGCGCCAGCAAGCATATTTAACTAAAGATGTAAGGATAACTGTTAGAGACGAAAGGGAAAAAGAAAAAACAAGCTATAGTTTTTACTTTGAAGGAGGACTTGCTTCTTATGTTAAATATTTGATTCACGGCTCTGCCTCTCGCAATCTAAATGTTTTTTATTGTTCTGGCGAGAAAAAAGATATAATTGTTGAGGCGGCATTTCAATATACTGAAGAATATGAGTGTCATGAAGAAAGTTTTGCTAATAATATCTATACTGGAGAAGGGGGGACTCATTTAACTGGATTTAGGACTGCTTTGACAAGAACTTTAAATGATTGGGCTAGAAAGAATGATTTTCTTAAAGAAACAGACAGCAATTTATCAGGCGAAGATATAAGAGAAGGATTAACTGGAGTTGTTTCTATTAAAATAAAGGAGCCGCAGTTTGAAGGACAAACAAAGGCAAAATTAGGGAATGTTGAGGCTAAAACAATTGTTGACCAAGTGGTTTCTGAACACCTTACTGATTTTTTGGAAAGAAATCCGCAGGATGCTAAAGCTATTATTGAAAAATGTCTTTTATCTTCTCGGGCCAGAAAAGCAGCCAGAGCAGCCAGAGAAACTGTCTTAAGGAAAGGAGTTTTAGAAGGGCTTGCTTTGCCAGGCAAATTAGCTGATTGTTCCTCAAAAAAGCCGGAAGAATCAGAATTGTTTATAGTAGAAGGAGAGAGTGCCGGCGGCTCAGGTCGTCAAGGTCGAGATAGGCATTTTCAGGCGATTTTGCCATTGCGGGGGAAAATTTTAAACGTTGAAAGAGCTAGAATAGATAAAATCTTGTCCTCAAAAGAGATCAGAGCTTTAATTATTGCCCTAGGAACTGCTATTGGCGAGGACTTTAATATTGAAAAAGCAAGATACCACCGGATTATCCTAACTTTAGATGCTGATTCGGATGGTTCGCATATTAGAACTCTGCTTTTAACGTTTTTTTTCCGTCACTTTAAACCTATCATTGAAAAAGGTTATCTCTATATTGCCCAGCCTCCGCTTTATAAGATTCAGTCAGGGAAAAGAGTAGAATATGTCTACACTGATGATGGAAAAGAGAAAATCTTAGCTTCTTTTAAAAAAGAGAAAATAACAAATCCCTTTATTCAACGGTATAAAGGTCTGGGAGAAATGAATCCAATTGAATTATGGGAAACAACAATGGATCCAAAGAATAGGACTTTACTGCAAGTTACTATTGAAGACGCTAAAGAAGCAGACAGGATTTTTGATACTTTAATGGGAGAAGAAGTTCCTCCCAGAAAGAAATTCATCCAAACCTACGCCAAAAAAGTAAAGAATCTTGACATTTAGAATAAAAAAAGCCCTCCAGATTTTATCCAGAGAGCTTACCCCAAAAGGGCTGGGGGTTGTAAGTGGGTGGTTTACCATTTCTTCTTTGTTTTTGTTTCCATGCATAGGTCTGGATAATTCTTTTCCAGCCACTTTCTTACGTCAGCGACGGTTTTTTTCTTCTGAGCAACCCGGAGAAGAAGTTCAACAGCTTCTTTGTTATCCTTACGTGCCTCAATTATATCGTCAGTTTGTCCATATGCCATAATAAGCTCCTTTCTATTACTATTGATTTTGAAATACCAACCCTACTCCGTTTATATTCTATCATACTATAAAATTTTTGTCAAGGGTTGACAATAATTCTTGTTCCGTTATAATGGAATTAAATCCAGAAAATAGGAATTAAATCTTAAATTATGAAAGCAAGAACAAATCAAATTAAAAAATATTTAACCGCTACTAGTCATCAGAAAGTTTTAAGTTTTTTATTGGATCGTCCTTCCCGTTCTTTTATGGAGAAAGAGATAGTAAGCGCTACTAAAGTTAGCAAAACAGCTGCCAACGAAGCTTTAAAAGAATTAGCTAAAGATAAATTAATCTTACGAGAGAAGAAAGGAAGAATGTCTTTTTATTCTGTTGACCTCAATGACCCGATTATTAGACGCTTAAAAAGTACTGAAAATGTCTCGTCGTTAAAACCGTTAATAGAACAACTTAAAAAAATAAGCCAAAAAATTATTCTCTTCGGCAGTTTTGCTGAAGGAACAAATACTGAACAAAGTGATATTGACTTATTTGTTTTAACTAACCAGTCGGAATTAGTTCAAAGAGCCATCCAAAAAACCTCTTTAGCGGAAAAAATTAAACCAGTAATTAAAAAACCCTCTGAATTTATAGGCCTTGATAAGGAAAAACCTATTTTTTATCAAGAAATAGAAAAAGGCGTTATCCTTTGGGAAGTTAATGAATAGCCTTGATTTTCAAAAGTGTTTAGAAAATAAAAAGATAAAACCTTTTCCTAAAGGAAAATTGTTAGTTTCCAAAGAATTGGAAATTGCTAAAAATGATTGGCAATCTGCAAAAGAAAGCTTAGTTAAGAAAAGTTATAAATGGAGCATAATTCAATCTTATTATTCAATGTTTCACACCGCCAGAGCTTTGCTTTATAATCAAGGTTATCGTGAAAGAAGTCATTATTGTTTAGTGATAGCAATTCGGGAATTATATGTAAATAAAAATTTGCTTAGTTATACTTTAGTGGAAGCTTTACAGATAGGTAAAACTCTTCGGGAGAACGCAGATTATTACGCGGATTTTTCTCAACAAGGAGCTGAAAATATACTGAGCAAAGTTAAGGAGTTTTTAGAGAAATCAAAAGAGATTTTAAATTTTTAAGAATATTGACTTAGCTTTGCTTTTCGGCTATTATTAAAAATTATGAGAATTAGTAATTTTCCTAAAAAAATTGTTAGTTTCCTCAAAGAGGTAAAACTTGAGATGAAGAAAGTTAATTGGCCCACCAGAAAGGAAACTATAAAATATACTTTAATTATTATTGCGGTTTCAATTGCTGTGGCTGTGTTTTTAGGCGGACTTGATTATGTATTTACAACAATGCTTAATAAATTTATATTGTAAATAATGCCTAAACAACGTTTACCACAACAAAAAAATTGGTATGTGATTCACACTTATTCTGGTTATGAAGACGCAGTTGCTAAAAACCTAAAACAAAGGGTTGAGTCATTGGGTATGGAGGATAAGATTTTTAATGTTTTAGTGCCAAAAGAAAAAAAGATTAAGATTAAAAGCGGTAAAAGAAAAACAGTTGAAGAAAAAATTTATCCAGGTTATGTTTTGGTTGAAATGATTGTTACTGATGATTCCTGGTATGTTGTTAGAAACACTCCAAATGTAACTGGTTTTGTGGGGGTAGGAACTACTCCAGTGCCAGTTTCGTCAAAAGAAGTGGAAACTTTAAAGAAAAGAATGGGCGTTGAGACCCCTCAGTATAAGATTGAAGTCAAACCAGGGGATTCAGTGAAGATTGTTGATGGCCCTTTTAAGGACTTTGATGGTAAAGTTTCAGAAATTGATGAAGCAAGAGGAAAGATAAAAGTTTTAGTAAATATGTTTGGCAGAGATACTCCAGTTGAATTAGATTCATTGCAAATTAAGAAATTATGAAAAAAGCTATTGCAGTTGTAAAACTTCAAATTCCAGCCGGACAGGCAACTCCTGCTCCTCCAGTAGGGCCTGCTTTGGCTCAGCACGGATTAAATATCGCGGAATTCTGCCAGAAATTTAATGATGTCACAAAAAACCAGACAGGTTTTACTATTCCTGTAGATATTACAGTTTACGGAGATAGAACTTATGATTTTAAGACAAAACAGCCGCCCGCTTCTGAACTTTTGAAAAAAGCAGCTGCGATTGAAAAGGGTTCTGGCGAGCCCAACAAAATCAAAGTAGCTAAGCTCACTCGGACTCAGCTCAAAGAAATCGCGCAAAAGAAAATGCCCGATTTAAACACCACTAACATTGAGCAGGCAATGAAAATAATTGAAGGCACTGCCAAAAACATGGGCATTGAAATTGAAAAATAATTTTTTTCAATATGATTTTATCAGATAGAGACATAAAAAAATATATTAAAGAAGGGAAAATTAAAATTATTCCCAATCCAAACCTTGAAGAACAGCTAGGTCCTTGTTCTTTGGATTTACATTTGGGGAACTGTTTTAAAGTATTCAGGCCATCTCGCTATCCTTATTTGGATATAAAAAGAAAAATAGATTTTGAATCAGCAATGGAAGAGATTGATATAGAAGATAGCGCCCCTTTTGTTCTTCGTGCTAAAGAATTGGTAGTGGCTGTTACCAAAGAAGATATTATTTTACCTGATGATATAATGGCTAGACTAGACGGAAGGAGTTCTTTAGGAAGATTGGGTTTGATAGTTCATTCAACCGCTGCTCGTTTTGACCCTGGTTGGAATGGAAAAGCTGTAATGGAGCTGGGAAATATGGGAATCACGCCTATTATTTTATACGCCGGAATGAGAATTTGCGCCATGACTTTTGAAACGCTTTCCACTCCTGTTGAAACACCTTATATTAAACATAAAGACCATAAATATGCTGGCCAGCAGAATTCTACAGCTAGCAAGATTAACGAAGAGCCAAAATTATGAAAGAAGATGAGAAAATTTTGGTGCTCTCCAAAGATATAATTTTTAAAGAGGGCTCTTGGCAGGGGGTTAAGATTGAAAATTTAAATTATTATCTGGATTTAATCAGAAATAACTATCAGTTTAAAAAAAGGGGAGAGGTTGAAAACGACGATTCTTTCCAGCAAATAATTCCTTATATTCTTTTTAGTTTTGAAGATAAATTTTTTCTTTACAAATACTTGGAAAAAGCCGGCGAGCAAAGATTAAGAAAAGATTATATGTTAGGCGTTGGCGGACATATAAATCCAATTGATATTAAAAGTGGTAAAGATATTTTAGAAATTGGAACAATGAGAGAATGGAATGAAGAGGTTGATTATAGAGGGAATATCTTAAGTAAAAAATTAGTCGGTATTTTAAACGACGAAAGCAGACCTGTTGAAAGAGTTCATCTTGGTTTGATTTATCATTTTATTGGCGACAGTCCGGAAATATCGGTTAAAGAAACAGATAATATAAAAGGAGAATTAGTTGATTTGAAAAATTTAGGAGAATGTATGAAAAATAGCCAGGGCTGGGCACCAATTATCTATAAAGAATATTTATCAAAACTAGTTTAAAAGAAGCATTTCGATACATTATATTGATAAATTCTTTAAGCAACAAATCCAATAAACCTATTAAATTAGATCTATTAAATTAAAATTATTAGATACTCAATAATTATACTATAGTGTTTTTAATGAGTATCTATATTAGTTTGTGTAAAAATGATGCGATCGCATCATTTTTGTCTTTTTGCCTTTTTGTTATTTTTTATTATCTTTGGCTTGTAAAAATATATTTTTAATGGTATATAATAATATTTTATTAAGGATATAAAAACGAACCCTTTTATTTTTGATTTTTTTGTGATATATTAAACTATTATGATTAAGAATTTTTATCCGGGGAAATTTATAGTTCTTGAGGGGTTAGATGGGTCGGGAAAATCAACCCAGTCTAAGTTATTAATCAAACGTTTAAGACGTGATGGACATAAAGTAGAAATAATTGATTTTCCTCGGCATGGTGAAAAATCAGCCTGGTTTGTTGATGAGTATTTAAGAGGAAGGTACGGCACTGCAGAAGAAGTCGGACCTTATAGGGGTTCTATTTTTTATGCTTGTGATAGATATGATGCTGGTTTTAAAATAAGAAAATGGTTAAAGAATGGAAAAATAGTTATTGCTGATAGATATCTTGCTTCAAATATTGGTCATCAAGGTGGCAAGATAAAAGACAGAAAGGAAAGGAAAAAATATTTTGACTGGCTTTATCATTTAGAATACGAAATCTTAAAAATTCCTAAGCCTAATTATAATCTTATTCTTAAAACATCGCCTGCTCTTTCTTTAAAATTAGCTCACAAAATAACTGATAAAGAAAAAAAAGCAAGAAGAAAAGCTTATTTAGGCAGGAGCGAGAAAA
Organism: uncultured Candidatus Saccharibacteria bacterium; assembly: GCA_964583485.1. Classification (GTDB taxonomy): domain Bacteria; phylum Patescibacteriota; class Minisyncoccia; order Minisyncoccales; family GWA2-38-27; genus JAUWYA01. The sequence goes on along the minus strand of CAZOVC010000016.1, from coordinate 1,117 downwards.
GAGATATCCACGAAAAAGACAAAAAGCACCTGGAAAATACCTTAAAATCGTATTTGCACGCAGCTGAGATATTTCCTAAAGAGTTTAAAGTTATAGAATGCATAGAAAATAATAAATTATTATCTCCAGAAGTGATTCATGAAAAAATCTGGAAAATAATCAAAGATAAATTATAAATCATGGAATATAAGCCAACAATAGGCCTTGAAATTCATATTGAATTAAAGACGAACTCAAAGATGTTTTGTTCGTGCAAGAATGATCCGGATGAAAAAAGGGCTAATTTTAATATTTGTCCTGTTTGTACTGCGCAACCAGGAACTCTACCTGTTGTTAATAAAGAAGCAGTAAGAAAAACAATAAAGGCCGGTTTGGCTCTGAATTGTAATATTCCAGAAATTTCCAAATTTGATAGAAAGAGTTATTTTTATCCTGATTTGCCAAAAGGGTATCAAATATCTCAATATGATATGCCGTTCTGCAAACAAGGATATCTGGAAATTGATGATAAGAAAATTAGAATCACGAGAGTTCACTTAGAAGAAGATACTGGAAGATTGATTCATTCCCAAGGCAGTTCTTTAGTTGATTTTAATCGAGCAGGAATTCCTTTGATGGAAATGGTTACTGAGCCGGATTTATTTTCAGCAAAACAGGCAAAGAAATTTGCTGAAGAGTTAAGATTAATTTTAAGATATCTCGGAGTTTCTGATGCAGATATGGAAAAAGGACAGATGAGAGTAGAAGTTAATATCTCGCTAATTCGTGGAAATTCGCGAAAGTTAGGGACAAAAGTAGAGATTAAGAATTTGAATTCTTTCAAAATAGTTGAACAAGCAATTGATTATGAGATTAAAAGGCAAACAGAGCTTTTAGATAAAGGAGAAAAGATTATTCAAGAAACTCGCGGTTGGAATGAAAAAAAAGGAATAACATTTAGCCAGAGAAAAAAAGAAGAAGCCCATGATTATAGATATCTCCCAGAACCAGATCTGCCAACACTTCATTTAGATAAAAAGTTTATTAATAAAATAAAGGGGGAAATTCCTGAACTTCCCCAGGCTAAGAGAATAAGATTAGCTTATGAATATAAATTGGATGATAAAGCCATTGAGAT
>CAZOVC010000015.1:10194-12014 GCA_964583485.1 uncultured Candidatus Saccharibacteria bacterium | reverse complement strand
TTTTATTTCTGCGATTAAATGTCTTAATACTTCTGCATCAGTTTCTATTTCAGGATCTACTTTTTTACATTTTGTTATCTGAATACTTATACCACAAACTCCATTTTCCTTAGCATTCTCTAATAGAAATTTCCCGTTTTCATCAAACTCAACTTCGGGACTAAAAAGAACTATCTCTCTTGCATAATCTTTTACTACCCATCCATCTGGAACCATAGCAAAAAATCCTTCTTCTTTATTTTCAACTACCTTCCCTTCCGAAGTATCTCTAATTGTATACTCTTTCGCAAACTCTATTTCATAAAAAGTTTCTCCCTCTTCAGTCTCCTCTTCCTTCGTACTCCACCACCAAAAAACTCCTCCAGCAGCGAGGAGTAAAAGAACAATAACAAAAATAGTAAATTTTCTATCCATAATTTCTAAAGCTGTCGGTATCGGATACCGACAGACTGTTAATGTTTCTTTATTTTAATAGAAAAGAGCTCTCTTTGTAAACTCTAACCTGTGGAAAACTGTGGTTGATATCGGATATCAACCAACAGCTATTCTAGTCTTAAATCTTCTTTTTCTAATATCTGATAAAAGTTTTTTGCTGCTATTGAATCATAGACAAATTTTCTGTAATCCTCGGATCTGGGAAAAAATTCGCCTAATACATCTTTATCAATAATTAAAGGGTTTCGCAATCCAGCATAATCCGGATGACTCGAAAAAGGATAATCGTCTACAAATTTCATCGCATCCTTAAGGTTTTTAAGGGCCATTTTAAGACCGCCCGGAAATAATTCTAAAACATTTATTACTTGAATATAAACACACAAATATTTCAAATACATTTCTTCATTTACTAATTTTGCTTTATAACCCCCCTGGAAAACCTTACCTACTTCTTGATATTTAAGATTGAAATAATTTGTAAAACCTATGCCGAGTTTTTGCATAAACTTACTAATCCCGCCCTTTCTAATTTCTTTTAATAATAGATGGAAATGGTTTGGCATTAGACAATAAGATAAAATTTTTACTAAAGGATCTTTTTCTGGCCAATTCGGAGGCCATCCCATCTCAAACACAGATTCAAATACAGGTCTAGGTTGGTTGATATCCGATATCAACCGACTAAGACCACGAAGAATATTAAGACAAGAATGAGAATCGTTAAAAAATCGAAGAGTTTGTAAAAATCGCCACTTATCTGCAGTAGCTCGAACTATCTCTATCTTTCGATTCCCTCTATTATAGACATGAACATAATTATCTACTCCAAATACTTCTCTACGCATATTTTTTGTATCTTTTGTTTCTGTTGGTTGATATCCGATATCAACCAACAATGATTTCTTTATTTTAAAAGAAAAGGGCTCTCTTTGTAAACTCTAACCTGTGGAAAACTGCTCGTAATCTAAAAAGTAAAAAACCCGACAAAGTATAAAACTTCATCGGGTTATCTTTATCCTCCTTGATTAACCACCTGGGGAGAATGCTTCCTTGGTCGCGCCTGACGACATCGGAAATCTACGCAAAATGAACAATAATAATGAAGGAGGAACTAAGTGTGAAGTCAATAATCCTCCGTGTTAAGAAAGTATAAATCACGTTCCTCCTTCACCGAATCCCTTCTTTTGCAAAGAAGGGGGAGATAAAAAACATTCTAATTTCTGACTCTGATTCTATTTTACCGAACCAAACCCTTTTGTCAAGCGCTTGCGGTGAAAAAAGAATATTATGACAAGCAGTAAAGCCAAAAAATGGACTGCTAAGATTTTTTTGCTATCTAATATATCAATATTTATTATGCCGGCTTGAAGTTTATCTGCATC
>CAZOVC010000015.1:0-10094 GCA_964583485.1 uncultured Candidatus Saccharibacteria bacterium | reverse complement strand
AGGATTAGTTCCGAAAACAAATAATTCTTCTTCATCAGTCAGTCCGTCATTATCATCATCCTCATCTTTATTATCTCCGATATTATCTCTATCTGAATCCTGCCATTCGCTTGAATCCAAAGGAAAAACGTCATCTTTGTCATAAACCTCATCCTGGTCAGTATCAGGGTTAAAGGGGTCTGTGTTAATAATTTTCTCTTCCTCGTCAAAAAGCCCATCGTTATCATCATCAATATCAGCATTATTCCCAACTCCATCGCCATCATTATCTTTGGTTTCAGATGAGTCAAGAGGAAAAACATCCTCTTTATCCCCAACCCCATCTCCATCTGTATCTTTATTTAATGGACTTGTGCCCGAAACCTTTTCCTCTTCATCAGAAATGCCGTCATCGTCATCGTCTAAGTCCTTGGTATTGCCTATTCTGTCTCCATCAGTATCTAAATCAATAAAATAATCTTTATGAACCGCAATATCATTGCTTTGATTATCATCCCGGGGATTAGCTCCAACAATTTCAGCTTTAATATCATAAGTTCCCGGCTCAACAACCCAATCAATAAATACGTCGTCATAAGTATTAACTTTAACAGAAATTGGCTGGGGATCAGCCGTGTCTTGGCCATTGTTTGTAAAAATGACAAATCCGTAAACATCAACGTCGCCCAAATTGAAAACCCTAACAAAAATCCTAACCTTATCCTTTTCTATTGGCTCTGCTTTAGAAAAAGTAATATCAGAAACTGAAATAGACAAATCTACTTCAGCAGATGAATTTTCAGCAAAAAACAAAAGAACGGAAACTATAATCAACAGTAAAAAACTCTGAAAAAATCTATTCATATTTCTTATACTCATTATACCAAAAAAGATGGAAAACTAAACCGAGTTTAGTTCTTCAAAGACCCTAAAATAAAAAGGCCTGATAAAGAATTTAATCCTCATCAGACCTTACCACCGCTAATTGCTCGTTTTGCAAAAAACATTCCAGACTTAAATAATCAAACAAATTTGTTCTTCATTTTTCCTCCCTTCTTTCGAAATAACCCAAATTACAAAACGATGATACTAAAGATCTACTTTAAGTATAAAAAAAGCACAGACCTTTGTCAAGGAAAAATTTCTTATTCAAAACCAAGCCTGTCATTAATCCAAGAACAATATTCGCAATTGCTGTGTTCTTTAGGAATTGGACCTTTAAGAAAATCAACTGCGTTTTCAAAAGTTTTTTTCGCTCTTTCTAAATCCGTGCTAATTCTAACCGGCTTAATATTGAATTTAACTATTCCGTCTTGTTTTACTTCTTCTGGATAATAATAAATTAGATAAGCAAAGTCTTTAACCTTGTAGCCATTTTCGTTTAAAAGCAATGCGTAAGTATCAATCTGTGTTTGATAATATCTTTCAGAATCGCCTTCTTTGGGAGGAAATCCCCTTGTTTTGTAATCAATAGGGATATAATAATTATCGCTTAATAAGCAATCATCCAAAGCGCCGAACAAAACAGCGTCTCGCTCTTTATCATAATATTCCAAACCTGTTCTCCAATCCCTCCATTTATTCAGAAGCTCAAGATCCGACACTAACTGCCCTTCCACCTGGCTATCAATCTCTTCAGGCAAAGAACCGCGAAACTTATCAAAGTATTTTTTAATAACTAAATCCATTCCGTTGGGCAGTGACGGAAAAATTCCTCTGGGCCTGTGAACGTTTTCATTATAATGAAGCCAGAAACAACGAGGACATTCTTTAAATAAATTTAAACCAGTTGTTGGTGAAATCCTAAACATTTTTAATATATCTCATAGGTTATTACAACTGAAACAGAGATTTTATTTTCTCCGGTCTGGATATCAGGAACTTCACCGCCTCCCATTCCTTTTTCCATATAAATTCCGCTGTCATAGTAAGGAACATAGAAGTTTTCATTAAAACTGACTATTTTTCCTAACTTAACGCCAAGCTGAGAAGTTAATTCTCCTGCTTTTACTTTAGCTGCTGCAATTGCCTGCTCTCTTGCTTGTTTCTTTAACTCATCTTGATTATCAATGGTTAATTGCAAATCGCTTATTTCATTGGCGCCGGAACTTGTAGCTTTTTCAATAATTGTTCCTATCTTTCCTAAGTCCCTAATCTTTACTTGAAGGTCTTGAACAACTTCATATCCAACAAGAGTTCTTTTACCGTAAGTTCCTTCAGAGTATTCGTAACGAGGGCTGATATTGAAAGAAGTTGTTTTTAGATCTTTATCTTCAATCCCCTGCTCTTTTACTGCTTTAATTACATTGTTCATTGCTGCGCTGTTTTCATCCATTGCATCAGCAACTGTTTTTGCCTGCTTAAGAACTGTAAAAGTTATAACAGCCAGGTCCGGCTTAGCATAAACTTCTCCTGTTTCTGAAACTATAATAGAGTTTCTCATTCTGACATTCTGGCTGATATATCTTCCTTGTTTTATCTTATTCACAACATCAACTACTGTTGAAAGAATAAGAACAATAAAAAAGATAACTAATACGCTTGATAAAGCAAGAAATATCTTCTTCTTGCCTTTCATATGATTGCGAAAATCTTCTTGTTTCATATTTTATGTGATTAACCCCGTTAAATACTGCTTGCCCCGGTGAAATTGCCTTCGGCACTATTTCACTGGGCGAGCAGTAATTTCACCAAAGGTGAAATTATTTAACTGGGGTAAATTTATTATGCTTCTATTTTAATCTTTTTAACGAATCAATGCAAACTCTTGTGGTTGATATCGGATATCAACCATCTGGTTGATATCCGATATCAACCACACCTTTAATAAAAAAATGAGCCCAATAGCAGAAGCTATTGGGCTTTTTGGCAGGACAAATTGAAATGAAATGAATTTATCCTGGGCATTTCTATTTTTATTTTAACAAAAAACTTATCAACAAGTCAAGTGAAATAATCCAATAAGATTAGCTTCTTCTCCTTGCCAGTCTAAAACTTCTGTTTTTGAACCCAGAGAGCGAACTTCTACATCATTATTATATGTCTTGTTATCAATAGTTATGGAGCTAAAATGATATTCTTCAATCATTCTAATTTTTTAAATGCCTTGTCTAATTCTTTTTCAACTGCTTTTTTTGAATCTTGTTCAGGAAGAACCAAAATTCCCAATTTCTTTTTATTAGTCCAAAAAACTGAAGAAGCGCCGTCATTAGTTATCCAATCAAGATCATCAATCTCATCCATATCTCCAAATGTTGCCAATTCTAAGCCGGTCTTAGCTGTTTCTGCCTCATCAGAATTATCATAAATTAATCTCAACAAATAACTCTTCTTGGATATTTCGCATTTATGACCTTCAATAGGCCTTACTCCTCCAGCTATTTCAAACTTTTTCAAAGCAAGGGGCGTAAGAGGATCGCATGTCTTGCCAAAAATCTTAAAGCCAAAAATAATGCCTAAAACAATAACTGCTAAAACAGCTAAACCAAGCACAATAGGAACTACAATTTTTATTACTTTGCCTTTCATCATAAGCATATAGGCCACCAATTACAAGGTTTTTCTTCAACCAGAATTGTTTCCGAAACTTCTGATTCCTGATAATTTTTTGGCGCCTCGTCTAAAAACCCTATATCATATTTTTGATATTTCTTTTCTGTAGTAAAGAAAACCAAGGCTTGAACATCTAAATATCCAGTTTGTTTCGGAATAACTTTTGAATAAACAATCAGTTTAGATCCAGGAGGCATAACAATAAATTTACAATTTATCAGTTTAGTTTTAAAACTGCCGATTAAAGAAGAAAGGCCTCCCTCCCATTTAAAACTCATAGTATATTTCTTTTCTTCAAGATCAAATGCTTCAGGATAAAGAATTCCAGCTGTTAAAGCCAAATTATATCTTGAATCATTTTCAATCTCTAATCTAACTTCAACTTCATCACCTTCGCTGACTTTTGGAATCTTGCCGGCTGTATTTCCTTGAACTTCCAATTTAACATCAAGTTTAGCGTCCTTAATAACGACTTGAGCTATGCCTCCTTCAATCATTTCATAAGCTTCAACAAACTCTTCTTTATAATTGGTCTGGTCTTCATAAATCTTCTCAACTAGCTCTTGATTCTTGATTTCTTGGAATTTTTCTGATGTCCAATATTCATATTTCTCCTCTTCTTCTTCCTGTTCTCCGCCATTTTCAAGAGTTTTATTTATAAAAATTTCTATAACTCTTTGCAATTCTGAAAAAGAAGGTTTTTCATCGCCAAAAATCTGAATGAGAATAGCATAATCTCTGACAACTACAAATATAATTCCGCCATCCAAATAATTTCTCCCTGAATAAACTTTAAATCTAATAGCTGTGGTTTGGTATCCTGCTACAGAAATTTTTTGAGAGCTTTCCCAATCAACCTTATCAAACAATGAAGCATACTCTGCTTTAAGAACGGGGATAAATTCTTTTCCCATTTGTTTTGCTATTTCTGTACTTCTTAGCCGCCAGAAAAAAACATCAATTTCTTTTTCTTCGCTTTCATAATAAGCTGAAAAACCTTCAGCAATCTCATCGTCAGACGGTTCTTCTTCAACCAATGTTAAAGAAAGACCTTCTAAGCTTGAAGGGAAAACATCTTCTGATAAAGTAGCGGCTAAAACCCCGGCAGCAAGCGCTGCTATCCCAAAACTAAATAAAACAAACAATTTTGATTTAGAAATCATATTGTTTAATTATACAATTTATTTAATAAACCAGCTAACCTGTTCTGTGGAAAACTAAAGGTGTGGTTGATATCGGATATCAACCAGCTGTTGGTTGATATCCGATATCAACCACAATACTACAACTAAAAAAACTTGATTTTGTTTTATTAAATGGTATAGTATTAACTATGAAACCCGTTACTATTTTCATCATTTTTATTATTGCTGTTGTAACTTATTCTATTTTTAACCAATATTTAAAAAAGGAAAATATCCCTGATGGTCTTGAGTTGCAAGAAAATAATCCGCTGACAGCAGCCGTTTCAAAACCAATACAACCAAATAATCCAAAGATAGATAATCCAAAGATAGAAAAAGAAGAAACTACAGAAGAAACAACAATACAAGAAACAACAGATATTTCTCCCTATTATGGAAAAGTGAAACTTTCTACTATTCAGGCTGAAACCCGTTACCATCCTTGTTTAATAACATTAAGTGTTAAAGTTTATTCAGGAGAAAAAATTAATATTACCGGTTGGAAAATTAAAGCGCGCCAAGGAGAAATCACTATTCCTCAAGGCATAGAAAAATATCAATCCTATATAACTCCCAGCGATATTATTATCAAAGAATATACTAAGATATATTTGATAAATGATTCAAATCCCTTGGGAAGAGATAAAAATTTTCAGCTTAATAAATGCTTTGGCTATATTAAGAATTACCACAGCTTTTATCCCTCTTTCTACACCTCCTGCCCAAAGCCAAAATTAGAAGATATTTCCCATCTCAATCCATATTGCCAGGAATATATTCTTCGCTTATCAAGCTGTGAAATCCCAAACTATTCTAATAATATAAAAATAGCTACTGATTCAAAATGCGTTTCTTTTCTTAACAATACTTTTAATTACAGCAGCTGCTTTAAAGAACATTCCCAAGACGAAGACTTCTTAAAGAATTACTGGTATATCTATGTAGGCACTGATATTGTGGAACCCCTGCATGACACTATTTATCTATACGACTCCAACGGCTTTCTGGTAGATAAATATATGTATTAAAAAAAAGCCTCAAATTCAATGAGGCTTTTAACTACTCCAACGTTTCGTAAACAAGATCTGCAACTCTTTCTGTTGCCCTGCCAATTATCTTTTTCATCCATCGGATTGCTCTTCATCAGTTAAATAAAGAACTTCTATATAAAAATAGTGCGGGCTATCTTCTATATAGGCGCCATGTATCCTCCCAAAATTAACAGAGAGAATTTTAGGTTTTTTTTCTTCGAGCCATTTATCAAATTGCTTTAATGTTTCTTTTTTTACTTCTTTCCAATTCCAAACACCTTCTTCGCCTTCGCCAAAACTAACTATCTGATGACGAGTCCACTTGGCATCAACTTTAAATATTTTTATATCAGATACCATCTCTTTCTCCTTTCTGAATTGCAAAATGTGCTTATCCTAACTTATTGTATAATATCACAATCATTTAATTTTATCAAACTTTATTCAAAAACCAAGTTTTTCTTTATTTTTTTGGCAAGAGAAAAATCTTTTAAAACTTTGGGCTTATGTTGAAAAACATCAAAACCTTTTTCTTTGTATCGTGGAATTAAATACCAGTGGACATGTTTTGCCTCGTCCATATAAAATAAATAAACTTTTTTAACTTTTAAAGTTTTAAGCAAAGCGTTTCTTACAGCAAACACAGTATCCATTAAATAATCATAATCCCTGTCTGGAAGCAATTTTAAATCAGTAACCCCTTTTTTAAATACAACAACTGTATGCCCTTTTGTGACAGCATACTTTGCCAAACAAACATACAATTTTTCATCGTCATAAATAATCGATTTTGAAGACGGTTTTATAAATCTGCTCATATTTTAATAATAACAAATTAAAAGGAAAATAAAAAGAGAGCTATTAACCCTAAAATCCGATAAATTCGCGGACTATGGTGATGGGGATAGCGGTTACTTTTCCTTCAGAGTCAATTGTGTTTAGCCCTAACAATTCTCCATTAATATTAAATAAAGCACTCCCTTTGAGAGTGCTTTTTTCAAAGATATTAGTTCTGATATAATCTCTGGTAAAAAACTTAATAATTCCTTCATTAACCATTTTCAAACGATCTGTCTTAATAAATATCATCCCAGATAGGAAAACCCTTTGTCCTAATTTTATTTTATCAAAATCAGCAAACCCAACCGTAACTAAATCTTGCTCTTCAATCTTTACTAAAGCTAAATTGTTTTCTACATCTCTTTTCAGAATCTGCCAATTAGGGGTTTTACCATCAACAAAAAAAATAAAATCCCCTCCTCGGGGAACAAGTTCGGCTAAAGTAACTATTAAACCATCAGAAGTCACAACTAAACCTGAGCCGGTAATAATTTTTCCTGTTTTTGTTTCAGTTCTAATTCCAACTATTGATTTCTCTATTCTTCCAACAGCATCCTGAAGAGCGGTATTTTCCTGAATTGTTATTTCTTTTGTCTCGTTAATAGAAGCTGGAATATTAGCAAGCTGGTATTTATAAAAAAGAGGCTTTTCTACAAAATAGGGCCAGAGAATCTGGTTAGCAAAAATCCCGCCAGCAATCCCAAAAACAAAAACAATAACAATTTTAAAAACATTCTTAAACATATGCTAAATCAGCTGAGTTTCTGATAATGATTTTTTCATCTTCTGCGTCAACTACAAGTTCTTCTCCTTCGTTAACCAAACCAGTTACGATTTTCAAAGCCAAAGGATCAAGCACTTTTCTCTGAATCACTCTTTTCAGCGGCCTTGCTCCCAAATTTGGATCAAAGCCCTGTTCAGCTAAAACTTGCTTTGCTTTTTCTGAAACTTTGATTCTAATTTTTTTATTTGCCAAACGAGCAGCAACTTTGTTCAATTCAAGATCAACTATCTTTTTAATTTCTGGCTTGCCAAGATAATTAAAAATAGTAATCTCATCAACTCTGTTCAAAAACTCCGGCTTAAAACTCTCTTTAAGAGACGTTCTAACCTTGTTTTTTAAGGACTGTTTTTCTGTTTTTTCTTTTTCTCCCAAAAAGCCAAGAGAACCCATTTTGGCAATATATTCAGAGCCGATATTTGAAGTCATAATCAAAATAGAGTTTTTAAAAGAAGCCGTTCTGCCTTTAGCATCAGTTAAGCGGCCGTCTTCTAAAATTTGAAGCAGGATATTAAAAACCTCAGGATGGGCTTTCTCAATCTCATCAAATAAAATCACGCTGTATGGCCTTCTCCTTATTTTATCGGTTAATTGGCCTCCCTCTTCATAACCAACATAACCAGGAGGAGAACCAATCATTTTAGAAACAGTATGCTTTTCCATATACTCTGACATATCTAATCTAACCAAGGCATTTTCATCATTGAACAAAAATCCTGCTAAAGCGCGGGCAGTCTCGGTTTTACCTACTCCGGTTGGGCCTAAAAACATAAAAGAACCAAGAGGCCTGTTTTCTTCAGAAATCCCTGCTCTTGAGCGCCGGATAGCATTAGAAACAGCTAAAATTGCCTCTTTTTGGCCAATAACGCGCTGGGAAACAATCTCTTCCATTCTCTCAAGCTTCTTCGCCTCTGCTTCAATTAATCTGGTCAAAGGAATCCCTGTCCATTTAGAAACAACTTTGGCTACATCCTCTTCTCCAATTTCTTCTTTAAGAATCTGATTCTTTTTTTGAACCCTGACTAATTCTTTTTCTGTTTTATTTACTTCTTTCAAAAGCTCTGGAATCTTGCCGTATTTAATCTCAGCCGCTTTTTGCAGATTTGATTCTCTTTGAGCAATTTCTGATTGAAAAGTTAAAGCATCAATTTCTTTTTTCAGACCCCTGATTTTTTGAATTAATTCTTTCTCTGATTTCCATTTTAATTCAAAAGCCCTTGCCTTTTCTGTTAAATCAGCCAAAGAACGATTAATAGCTTTTAATCTACTGTTATCTTTTTCTTTTTTGATTGCTTCTTTTTCAATCTCCAGTTTCTGAATCTCTTTTCTTAGTTCATCAAGATAACTTGGCTCTGATTCAATTTCCAATCTTAGAGCTGACATTGCTTCATCCATTAAATCAACTGCTTTATCGGGCAGAAAGCGGTCAGAAATATAGCGGGAAGCAAGTTCAGCTGCCGCTATTAAAGCAGAGTCCTTTATTCTTAAGCCGTGATGAACTTCATATTTTTCTTTAATTCCTCTTAAAATAGCAATGGTGTCTTCAATCGAGGACTCCTGAACATAAATTGGCTGAAATCTTCTTTCCAAAGCCGCATCCCGTTCAATATATTTTTGATATTCTTTTAAAGTAGTGGCTCCGATTGCCTTTAACTCGCCTCTGGCTAAAGCTGGTTTTAAAAGATTTGAAGCATCAATTGCTCCTTCAGCAGCTCCAGCTCCAACTAAAGTATGGAGCTCATCAATAAAAATAATATATTTGCCAGCTGCCTGATTAATTTCTTTAATCAAAGCCCTTACTCTATTTTCAAACTCTCCGCGATATTTTGTTCCAGCAATCAAAGCGCCCAAGTCCAAAGCAATGATTTCTTTTTCATTTAAACTCTCGGGGATCTGGCCTTTAACAATCTTCTGAGCTAATCCTTCAACAATAGCTGTCTTCCCAACCCCTGCCTCTCCAATTAAGACCGGGTTGTTTTTTGTTCTTCGGGAAAGAACCTGCATTAAGCGCCGAATCTCATTTTCCCTGCCAATCACCGGATCAAGTTTTCCCTGTTTAGCCAAATCAGTTAAATTTCTGGCGTATTTTTCAATAACCTGGTATTTTGTTTCCGGCTCTGGGTCAGTAATTCTGGCTCCTCCGCGAATCTGAGATAAGGTCTTTAACACAGTATTATAATCTATTTTACCAACCTCTAAAGCAGCTGCTCCTCCCTCTGACTTCATGAAAACAGCCTTATCAAAAATCTCTTTGGCTCTGGTTTCAGAATCAAGCAGGGCTAAAAGCAAATGTTCCACTGAAATGAATTCATCTCCCATTTTCATTGCTTCCTGCCTGGCTCTTTGCAAAACCTTAGCCATATCTTGAGTTAAGTAAAACTGACCAAAGGATTTTGGAGTAGCAATAATTGGAAGTGTATTTAAAGCGCCCTTGGCTCTTTTTTTCAAATTCTCTATATCAGTTCCTAACTTTCCCAGCAAAGTCAAAACAACGCTTTCTTCCTGAGAAAGCAGGGCTAAAAGCAAATGCAGAGCATCAATCTGCTGTTGATTTCTTTCCTGGGCAAACGACTGCGCCCTTACTATTGCCTCTTGAGCTTTATGAGTAAAATTACCTCCGTTCATATATTCTTTTCTATCATAAATTTTCAAAAAAATCAAGCCCATCACTACCAAAATTTGGTGTGAGGGCAAGAAAAATAAAAAAGCTCCGAAAGAGGGATGCGC
>CAZOVC010000014.1:0-13552 GCA_964583485.1 uncultured Candidatus Saccharibacteria bacterium | reverse complement strand
ATGCCCGAAAAGAATTTGAAACTGGCGGGTTAGAAAAGCAAAAACAGATACTTTCAAACTTAGGTTCGAACCTCCTTTTAAAAGACAAAATACTCACAATTTCAATAGAAAATCCCCTTATTCAGATAAAGGGGATGGTTCCCGAGGTCAGAGCCATTCATAACAAGGTTCGAACCTCTAAAAATGGCAAAAATGAACGGAATTTGAGGCTTTTATACGCTCAAAGTCCGACATTGCTCCGACTGCAGGATTCAAACCCCTCTCGGTCGAAACTATTTTACCTCTTGCAATAAATTTGGTTTTTAATTTTCCAACGCCGGAAATAAACCAGTTTTACTATTTCGCTAACTATAAAGTAACCAATAATTAAAGATAGAACGATTAATAAAGCCGGGAGAGGAGGAGAGGTAAAATGAAGAATCTCTTTCCCAAAATTTGTAAAAGGTAAAATAATTGTAATTAGAAAAACAAAAAAAGAAATAGCTATTAATAAAAAACTTGGTTTTCTTGCTTTTAAGAAAAAATGTGAAGTTCTAATAGAAAATATAAGCGCGATTTCTGTTAAAATACTTTCTATAAACCATAGGGTCTGCAAAAGAGCCGGCTGAACTTTATGGAAAATACCAAAGAAAATAAAATCAAAAATCAAACTGACAAAACCCAATAAAATAATAAGTAAAAATACTTTATTCAATAGATAGAATTTTGGCTTTTTTAGTTCTTCAACGTCAACATTATCTGAAGCTACGCTAATTAAGGGAAAATCCGACAAAAGATTAACTAACAAAATTTGAGTTGGCAGCATCGGTAAAAAAGGTATCATTAGGGAAATCAAGGCTATTGAGTAAAAATTGCCAAAATTACTAGCTAAAGTACATTTGATATATTTATTTATATTGGAAAAAATGCGCCTTCCCTGTTTAATACCATTGACAATCACCTTGAGGTCTTTTTTAAGCAAAACAATATCTGAAACTTCCCGAGAAATATCGGCGGCTCCCTTAACGGCAATGGCTAAATTGGCGATTTTCAAGGCCGGGACATCATTAATTCCTTCTCCTAAAAACCCGACTTCATATTTTTTCTGAAGAGTTTCAATAATTTTATATTTTATTTGAGGGGAAATTCTGGCAAAAACTGAAAATTCTTCACAAGCTTTTACAAAATCGTCTTCTGGCAAAGAATCCAGTGTTTTTCCTAAAATAACTTTGCTCGGGTCTCCAATTAATCCTATTTCTTTTGCCACTTGACCTGCTACTTCTTTGCTGTCTCCGGTTAAAATTTTAATGTTAATGTTTAATTTTCTGGATAAACGGATTGCATCTTTAGCGGTTTTCTTAAGGGGGTCGGAAAAAGAAAAACAACCCAAGAAGTTTAGTCCCTTTTCATCTTTTTCTGAAAAATTTTTCTTTGTAAATTTTTTAAAGCCGACCGCTATAATTCTTTTTCCTGCCCGACCCTGTTTTTCTATCTCTTTTTTTATAGTTTCTCTGCTTTGACCACCTTCAATTTTTGAAGATAACTTAAGAATAATTTCTGGCGCCCCTTTTACAATTAGAACTAAATTTTTATCTTTATCTTCCAAAAGCGCGCTATTCCTGAGTCTTGAAGTCTCAAAAGGAGTTTCAGAAATTACCTGAAAATTTTTGAGAGAATCGCGGATTTTTTGAGTAGCCCCTTCAAAAAGAGCGGAATCAAAAGGATTAAGAGCTGATTCAATCTCTTCTTCAATATAAGAAGAAGACAAAAGACCATAAAGTAAACATTTTTCTTTATCTTGGGAATAAATATTTTCTAATTTAAGTTTATTCTCGGTCAGGGTGCCGGTTTTATCAGTACATAAAACCTCAATATCTCCCAAACCCTCCACTGCCGACAGCCTTTTAACGATAACCTTCTCTTTAGATAAATTCAAAGCTCCGCTAGAAAGAGAAAAAGTAACCACTAACGGCAGGGCCTCCGGAATAATACTTACTATTAAAGCAATAGAAAAAATTAAAAAATCAAAGAAATTAGCTGTTCCTTTAATTAGGAGATTGGCCAAAAAAACAAAAATAATCGTTATCACGACTATTTTTAAAATAGTTTGGGAGAGTTTAAAAAGATTTTTTTCGTAAACGCTTTCTCGAGTGATTCCTGCGGCTAATTTTGTAATTTCGCCAAGAACCGTCTTTTTGCCAGTTCCGATTACCACTCCTTCAGCTTCTCCGGAAATTACTGAAGCGCCGGCAAAAAGAATATTTTTTGCTTCAAAAATTTCTTTTGTTTCTTTGGAGAGCGGTTTATTATTTTTTCCAACCGGAAATGGTTCTCCGGTTAAAATTGATTCGTCAACTAAAAGGTTTTGAAGTTTTGTGATTCTTAAATCGGCGGGAATAATATTACCAGGCTCTAACAAAATTACGTCTCCGGGGACTAAAAATCTTTTATCAATTGTTTTCTCTTTTCCCTTTCTTAAAACTCTTATTGTTGAAGGAAGATATTTTTTCAAAAGAGAAACAACCCTTTGCGCCTTAGCCTCCTGAAAAAATCCTAAGAAAACGTTAATAAAAACAAAGAATAAAATCAAAAACCCGTCAATCCTCTCGCCAATTAAAAGAGCGATAACTGAGGCAATAAAAAGAAGATAAATGAATGGTGATTTAAATTGCCTTAAGAAAACATCAAACAATCCAACATCCTTAGTTTTGTCTTCATTAAAACCGTAATCTTTCAGACGTTCTCTTGACTCTTTTTCCGATAGGCCGCTTTGGGATGTTTTTAAATCATTAAAAACCTCTTTTGTGTTTTTAATTGTATATTTAGAAAAATTCATTAAATTTTAAGTATATTTTTATATTATACCAAAAAATCGCCTTTTAGGCGATTTTTTTTGGGCGATGTTAGAAACTGTTCCTTGCTCTCCAGATCGGTCTAAAACCCTTCTCGGTCAGGTCTATTTCAAAAACTATCAGAAATGAAAAAATCCCCTTAAGGGGATTTTTTCAACTTTCTTACCAGCGATCTCTTCTGTTTCTTCCGGATTCTCGATCTCCGCGGTTAAATCCGCTTCTTCGAGGACGAGACTCTAAAGGTTTAGCTTCATTTACTGTAACGTTTCTTCCGTCAATCTCTTTGCCATTGAACATTTCAATGGCTTTCTGGGCTTCTTCCTCGGAAGACATTTCAACAAAACCAAATCCCTTTGAACGGCCGGACATTTTATCGGTAATCACAGTTGCCGATTCAACGGTTCCAGCCTGAGAAAAAGTCTCTTTTAGAATTGCTTCGGTGGTTTCGTAAGATAATCCACCAACAAATAACTTTTTTGCCATATTTATTCCTTAATATTTTATTAATGAGTAAGCCGACCACTGTTTTTATTCTCTTTTAATGCTTACATAATTAATAAATACGTAAGAAAAGGAAAATTAACAGAAACTTACCTTGTTATAATAACTTACTATTGACAAAAAGTCAAAAGGTTATTTTTGACAATAAGAACAGTATCTAGTCCCCCTTCCAGCAATTTTTACCTTTTTAATTATTTCTTTTTGGCATCTGGAACATTTTTGACCTTCTTTTCTATATACTTTTAAAAACTTTATAAACTTACCTTTACGTCCTTCAGCATCTACATAGTTATTAAAAGTTGTCCCTCGATATTTAATAGATAAATTTAAAATATCTTTTATGGCCTTATATAGTTTTTCAATTTCTTTTGGAGTAAGAGTATTTATTTTCCTAAATGGTAGAATATGAGCTTCAAAAAGACTTTCATCAGTATAAATATTCCCTAACCCTGCTATGTATTTTTGATTTAGCAAAAAAGCTTTAATGTTTCCTTTTCTATTTTCTAATAATTTTTTAAAACTTGATAAACTAAATTCCTTATAAAGAGGATTTAAACCTAATTTATCTTGAACTTCTTTTAATTCTTTAGAATTAACTACTTGCCAAAATCCAAATTGACGTTGATCATTATAAAATAATTTAGACTGGTCTTGAAAATAAATTATCAAATGGGTTTGTTTATTTGGTAAATTGAACTGATTATTTCCCACGCTGTGGCCGCCAACTATTACTTTGTCTTTGTTTATGTAAATAATTTGCCCGGTCATACGTAAATGAACAACAAGATATTCATTTTTTTGAGATAATTGAATAATAATAAATTTCCCCCATCGAGAAATCTTTTGAAAACTACTATTTTTTAAAACAGTACCAAAATCTTTGTTAGCGCATCTGGCAATTTTAGGTAAACGAATCTCTACTTTCTTAATCTTTTTATTAAGAACTGTTTTATTTAAATCATTAACAATTGTTTGTATCTCGGGAAGTTCAGGCATAATTTTATACTTTATACTTTTATTGTAACATTTTATAATTTATTTTTAATAAAAAATAGCAAACAATTATAATTTGTTCGCCATTTATGTATAAATTGGCTCCGCCTAGGCGACGACGTTCGAACCTATTTTATGAGAACAAAAGAGTATTTTGAGATACCGGCTTTGGTCTCTCCTTGATATACCCCACCCTACTACTCATTATATCTTGGTTATTTAAGGCAATTCAGGACTATAATACCATTTCATATTCGGGTCTTTCAATTTTTTCTCTATGCCGATCAAACATTTCTCGCATCCTTCCGGGCAGGTATCACAGCCGTTTATACAAACGGCGCAGGGATTGTTATTAATAGTAATTTTGCTATAACAATCATTTTTCTTGTGAACTCCCCTGAATTCTTTAATTTCATCGCAGGCCTGCTGGGCTTTCTCTATATCTATACGAGAGAATACTTGAGCGATGTATTCAAAACAACTATCTTTTTTAGGAACATCGTTCATGTCTCTGCACAAGCCCATCATTTTATCAAAATTAGAAATTGAAGGATTTTGGGTATCCATCATTGCATAAAAATTACAGATATTTTTTCCGTAAATCAATTTACACAAGGTAGCCCGATACAGAAAATTCTTAGTATGAGAATCTAAAAAGAACCAAATACTTATTGATAAAATTGCAATAGCAATTAATGTGATGATGATTTTTTTATTCCTGGTCATAGAGTTGCTCTTCACTTTTTTGTTTTGGGTTACTTCTAAACATATTTTATTTTCTTCTTTTTTATATTAATTTAAATTCAACCATAAATTTTATTTCCCAATCAATTTTTTGGTTTTGTACTAGGTCGGGCCTAGTTAGATTTTTTCTTCAAAAGAAGAATAACGCTTAATAGCGGAGTAAAAAAAAGTAAAGCCATATAAAATAAATCTGAGATTTTTCCTATTAAACCAGCTCTGTTTGCAGTTAAAAAGAAAACAATCCCTGAAGTAGTAAAGAATTGTACAATAAACAAACCGAGAACAACAATGTTTAATAAAATTACTAACTTTTTAAACATAAATAAATATTTACACCTAACCAATTTTTTGGTTTTTGTACTAGGTCGGGCCTAGTTTTGCGTTAAGCTAAGCTTAACGCAATCTAAAAATCAGAGTTGACACTATTCACTGTTTTTAATTTTAATAGGAAAATCTTTTAAAATTAATTGAGTTTCTTTAAAACAAAAGGTTTTTAAGCTATCTAATTCTTTTTGATATTTATTTTTCAATTCCTCAATTTTGGTGCGATGTAAAGAAAAATCTAATTGACACAAAAATTCAAACAAAAAATCTTTTAATTTTTTAATTCCCTCGTCAGTTAGGGGAAATTTATTTTCGAGGTGCCTTGAGTTAAAGTGCACGGTGATATCGCGATGACAAATAATTCTATTTCTCCATTGGTTTAATATATCAACCTCTCTATTTATTTGTTTAATTTCTTTATCAAAAAAATCTTTAAATTGTTGGTCTTTGACTATATTAGATACGCCATATACACTCATTTTTGATCTTTTCTCATCAAACAACTTCCATAACAAAAGTAAATAAAAATTCTCTAAAGCAACGTGTGTGGTAGTATTAAAAATATTATAACTCTTAAATTTTTCAGCTCTTTTGTGTCTGTATTCCTTAACGAAATCACGAATATATCCAATCTGAAAAGTTTGGACAACTAAATCTTTGTATTCTCTTAAAATTTTATCTAAATCAATTTGAGTTAAATTTTTTATATTCTCCATAGATTGATTTTTTATACACTTGCCAACTTCTCTTCTGCTAAAATATAGTTTATTCCTATACTTAATTTTATGTAACTTGCCTTTTTTAATAAAGCCGTCAATTTGCGATGGAGTCATAATCTTTTTTGTAATCAAGCAACTTCTCGGTATTGTTTTCTTTAGCAATTTTTCTTCGTATTCATTTTTAAATTTTTTTAAAGATAATTTTTTACCGAAATCATCTTTGATTATAAGCCTACTCATATTATTGCCTTTTTATATTAATAAAATCTTTGAAGAGATTTACATGCTCTCTATATTTATTAAATAAATCCTGGTCTAATCTTAAGAAATTCCATTTTTTGCCAGTTAAGGCTGATGCATCTTTGCACCACTCTTTAGCTCTTTTATCTTTTAGCGCCACATCTACATCTACAATTCCTTTAGTTTCAACAATCCAATAATCTCCATTTTTTAATCTAATAATAAAATCTGTCTTATAATTCCTTAATAATTTTTCTGTAGAAATATACTCTATAAAAAAACTCAATTTTTCGTTTTTAATAAAAGAACCTACATCTTTAGCTTCTTCTAAAAATTTAGCGAAATCAGCTTCTAAATTATTATCACAAGGACATAAATTAAAAATACATTTATCTGCTACTAAAGCCAACTTTGTCCAAATAAAAGGTTTAACATTTTTAAAATTCTTATATTCAAAACTTCCTACTTCTTTAGAACTTATTAATTTATCTTTGAAATAATCTTTAAATATTCTGTTTAATTTTTCTTTTACTTCTGGACGAGTTAAATTATATAGAATCTTAAGATTTTTAACCCCTAATCTATTAGCTTGAAAGCTAACCTTTTTAGTAAATAACTTTTCTTTTACATACTTTTCTATAATTGGATAAAATTCAGCAAAACTCTTAGGAATTTTAAGCTCTTTCCTAACTTGTTCGGCATAATATCCAATTACAGAAGAAACATCTTTTGGAACAGGTAAATTCCATTTTCTTTTTACAAAAATTGCTCCTTTTAAATAATCCTTTGCTTCATAACTAATTGTCTCTTTTAATACTTTATCTTCAAAGGCAATTTTTGCTTTAGGCAGTCTTTCAAAATCTTTATTGGTAAATTTTAATTCTTTTCTTAAATATTTTGCTTCCAAAAAAGGAACTTTAATGTCTTTTTTTAACTTCTTCTTATCAATATAAATAGTAATATCTGGAACTGGCTCATCAAGATCAACTTCGCCTATCTTAATTCCTTCTTCTTTTTCCAATTCATTAATAATATCAAGTAGTGCAGGCGGTCCAATAATTTCTAAAGTATTTACGCAGTTTTTAATATCTGGCCTCTGATCTACAAACGCTTTTCTTAATCCCCTGCCAATAACTTGTTCCGGCAATACTCCACGCGGAGAACTATAAGACCTTAATCCTAAAATAATATTTACGCTTCTAACATCCCAGCCCTCGTTTAACATCATTGTGCTAATAATAATCTCGATTTCATTATTATCTTCATCAATATCTTTTGCTTTTTCTCTTAATGTTCCAAGTTCTGATTTTTTAATTTCGCCGGTTGAATCAGTGTGTATTAAAAGAATTCTATCTTTTTTTATATCAGGCAAAGAACATAAATATTCATAAACATCATCTGCTTCATCGTTTTTAGGGCATTGAATAAACAAAACGCTTTTCTTTCCTAATTTAGACAAGCTCTTTTTGTATTCACTCCATCTTTTTAAACTTGCATCAATCCATCTTTTGAATTTCTCGCTAACCTTATTCGATTCAAATAATTTAGGCTGCTTAATAATTCCTTTCAAGGGATATTTCACAATTCCCGTCTCAATCGCTTCTTTTAGAGTAAAATCAACTATTATCCAGGGAAATAATTTTCCTTTCTTTTCTTCTTTTGGGGTAGCTGTAAAATCAAGTTCCATATTTAAACCTTTTCCTTGATTTGCCTCAAGATTCTTATGAAGGTCTAATAAAATTCTCTTCCACGCCTTTTCCACATTATAAATATGATGAGCTTCATCTTTTAAAATCATTAAATTAGGAAAATTATCTAAAACTTCTTTAATTCTATTCTCTTGATAAATACTTGCCTTTTTAACAGGAGCTAAGTCAAACGATTCTTCTATCTCTTTTTCAATTCTTTTTCTTGCTCTCCTTTTTTCTTCCAATTGCTGAATATTTGTTAAGAAGAAAATATTCTCTTTTTTATTAGGAACAGGATCTTCTCTTAACACTACTCTCAAATCAAGTTCTGGAAGCCATTCTTCTGGAACAAATGGAAATTCTCTGAAAATCTTACCTTCTTTAAAATCTCTTTTAAGCCGCTCATAAACAATAACATTAGGAGCAATTAAAAGAAATTTATTAGTATAATCATCTAATCCTTCAAATTTATAATTAAAATAGTTCCAAATTACTGAAAAAGCCATAACAAATGTCTTGCCCGAGCCAGTAGCCATTTTAAAACAATATTGGGGATATAAATCAGCCCTTGGGTCATATCCAGAAAATTTTCCTTCCCCAAAATCTACCATCATTTCAACAAACTTTCTTTTTCTCATTACTTCGTAAATATATATTAGAGTTTCTATTGCCTCTCTCTGGGCAAACCAAAACTTAAATTCTTTATCATCAAAAATATGGTCTTCTTTAAACCAAAAGTCTAACAATCTTTTTGTTGTTTTAGTAGTATTTGAATATCCTTGCTCTCTCCAATTAAAAACAGCATCCCTTAATTTATTTACTAAATATGCTTGGCTCTTCTTTCTTGTTGCGGGATGCAAAACTTCAAATGCTTCAAATTTTACTTCTATAACTTTTGCAACCTCTTTTTTACTTGGCATATCATTTTATTTTAACCTTAATCAGTTTAGTTAGTTCCTGACCAAAAACATCAACAATTTTTACCATAATTTCATAATTTCCAGTTTTTTTATAATATGCTTCTGGTTTTGCTTCCTTGCTCTTAGCAATATAGTCTACTTGTTTATTTTTCTTTGTTCTAAAACTCTGCCATTGATTATGAAAAGTATCTCCTTTATAGTCCCAATCCACTGCCCAATAATCAATAAGTTCTCTCGGGTCTTTAATTTTATCTGAGACTTCAGAAAGTTCTGGAGTTGGCACTGGTACAAACTTACTAATTTCAAGTTCAACTTCTTTATCTTTTATTTTTTCTTCAACCTCAACATAATTTAATTCATTAAACTTAATGTGTTTTAAAAGTTTCTCATCAACAATTTCATCGGGAACTTTTAAAATATCAATATTAGTGCCAACAAGCATTGATTTTATTTCATTCAAAGAAGGAATCTGAACGAGTTTAACTTCAATGTTGTTTTTCTTTCCTAAAATCTTAGCCAGCTCATTAACCTCATAAGCAAATTCAAAACCCAAAACATCAACTTTTGAGAAATTATTTGTTCTACAATCTTCCAAAACCTTTCTCACTTCTTCAATATTTACAGGCATATCAATTAAACCAATATGCACTGCTCTATTATCTTTTATTCCATGAATTAAACTAAACCCCTGCACTTTTTTAGCTGAATAAAGTTTTAATACAAAATCAATATAATCAGTCGGTTTTTCTTTAAAGTGTTTTACTTCATAACTTCCTATATTATAAATCTCAAATGGTCTGGAATACTTGCCATATTTCTCGCCTTTCTCGTCTAATAAATCTTTAGAATTATGAATATCTAATAATCTTTTTCTTGTTATATGCACAGCATATTTTGATAAATCAGACCCAATCCACCTTCTTCCTAATTTCTCTGCAACGGCCAAAGTAGTCCCAGACCCACAAAAGAAATCCGCAATAATATCTCCTGGATTTGAAGAAGCTAAAATAATACGCTTTAACAAATCCTCTGGTTTTTGTGTTGGAAATCCTATCCACTCATCTTGATAACTTGTTAATTTATTAAAATCTGCCCACCAATCGTCAATTGGAGTTCCTTCTTTTCTTAGTTCCTTTCCCCCAGTTGTTAAACTATGCCTTTGATCGAACCTTTTTGTCCAATCTCCATAAGGTCTATATTGAATATTAAAAGTATATCCTTCTGATTTTGTGTATCTAAGAATGATATCATGTTTATTTGGAAAATCCCTTTTTGAAATCCCTCCACCTGCATAACACCAAACAACCTCATTTCTAAAATTTTCTGGTCCAAAAATATCATTATCCATCATTGCTTTTAAATAATGAGAAACATGCCAATCGCAGTGAACATAAATAGACCCATTTTCTGCTAATAATTCTCTCATTAAAACTAATCGCTCATACATGTATTTTAAATAAGTTGCCATTCCGCCTCGCCAAGTATCTCTATATGCTTTTTCTTCTAAAATTGATGGCTCTTTACTGATTTCTTCATCGCCAACTTTTACTTTAAAAGAAAAATCCGCCCCAGTGAAAAATGGCGGGTCAATATAAATCAAATTTATTTTTCCAGCCATTGAAGGAATATTATTTTTAGCATCTCCCCTCAAAAGAGACAACATTGCCAGTTTATTATCTCCCCAAATCAAACTATTTTTCCAATCCTTTGGATAATTTCCAGAAAATTTAGGTTCTTGAACTCTTTCGCCATAAAGGTCCTGTATCCTTGATTCTTCTCCAGTTCTCGGTTGATTTATTGTTTCAACTTTCTGCAACGGCAAAACCGGTCTCTCAAAATCAATTTTCTTGCCCTTTTCTAATTTCTCATACTTATCCGTCCAAACCAACTCCACTTCATATTTTTTATTTTTATTCTTTAACATATTTAATTCGAACTACTAAAAACGAAAAAACCAATAATTCCAATTATAATAATAGGTAATATTATAAATATTAAATAATATTTCCAATTACGTTTTTCATCTTTATTAAAAAAATGGTGTAATAATGAAGCGAAAATAATTAAACTCATTACGCCAGTTACTAAAATTGTGTAAGAATTCTTTAAAGATATATGTTTATTAGCTGTATCAACAAAAACTAAAACTAAAGCAATAATAGCAGAAATAATACCGATAATTTCAATTGATCTTAATTCTGTTCTTGCAATGCGATCTTCTATAGATTTTAATTTTTTCTTTTGTTCATTTAATAATTTTCCTTGAGCTTTGAATAATTCTTTTATATTCTCTACCTTTTTATCTAAATTTTCCCATAATGTTTTTAAAATACGATTTTCTCTTTTTAGTTCCTTAACATCATCTCCCTTTTCTGCAACCGAATCTGAAACACTACTAAACGAAGGATCAGAATAAGCACCAGTGTCTCCTTTTCCTTTTTCTATTAAGCTTTTATTCTCTCCCCCCATAATATTTTTTTTAAGTCTTCTAAATTAAATTTCTTTTCACTCTCTTCAATAAAATATTTTATTTTTTCTTTATTTAATATATTTTTGTAATTCTTCTCTGGGATAGTGTTAAAATCACGAGTAATCATAATTCCGCACATATGACTACCAATACTAGAAATAGTAGCAAAAGTTTTTTCTACTGACGTATAGTTATTTATTTCAAATACATCAATTTCAGTTCTGGAAACATAACGCACAAAGGATTGATGTATCTTGCCACTATGAATTATTTTTCTAAATTCTTCATTTAATAATTTTGCAATATTTTCTGCCTGATTTTCATCTTTAATAAAAAATCTTGTCACAAAACCAACTCTTTTTATTTTTGCCTTGGAAGCAAAAAAAATATAATATTTTTCCATCTTTTCTAAAAAATCGTTTTTTATATCTGAAAATTTTTGTCTTCCTTCCCCTGCTACAAAAAAATCAGCTCTGCCTCTGGCGATATCGCAAGAATAAATATTATTATTCGATGTCATATGAACTATGGGTATATTTAAAAGTTCTTTTTTATCTGGCACGGGCATAACTACTGGTATTTGATTAAAAATTCCACCCATAGCCTTATTAAATAATTGAGTTAATTCATCTGGACGGGATATGGATGTATCAAAAAACAATGCTAATTGTGTATTTAAAATTATTTCTTCCTTTTCCATAATTTTTATTTATAATTATTTTTTATATTTTTATTTATCTAAATCTATTTCTTTTTCGCCGACTTTTAGTTGTTTTTTATTTATCCAAAACTTTTAATTATTTTTTATTATAGCAGAAATTTATTCCTTTATCAATCTTTAAAAAAACTAAATAACCCTATAAAAAAACAGAGGATCCCCCTGTTTTACTTACAAATAGCTCATCCTTCTTCTTTATTTGTTATTAAAAAATCTATATAGAGATTGAGGTGCATATACTATATTTTTCCAAGAAGGTTTTATATGATACTTGTCCTTCCGTGGGGATCGCGAGAACATAATGGCCAGCGTTACGAAGACTTATCGCCAATACCAGTGCTGCCTTCTCAATATATGTTAAGATGCTTGATTCTGAAATATCTGGTGGCATTTCATTTGTATTGATACCATATGTGTCAGACGGAAAACAACCACTGGAAACAAAAACCGTATTGCTTAAAGTTTGCACAACGAATTCATCAAAGGAAAAACCTGAGAAAGAATCAGAAAACGTTTCCGACGGAAGTATTTGAACCAAGGCAATATTTTCTACTAATGTGCTTGTCGTTCCAGCACCCACCGAACCAGAGCTCCCTCCATTACCAAACGATAATTGATAGCCGGAAACATCTATACCAACCCAACCTGGTTCTTGTGAAGCTAAGGTTGTGGTTGGATCTTTATCAGTTGTAATAACAAAATTAAAATTTCTCATATGTGATATAATAGCATACTTTAAACTCAAATACTAATAAGTTTTCCACAGAAAACTTTTAAATTCTTTACTTCCACCCTTGCTCAATTACTTTCCACATTACTTTTTCTTGTGGGATTTGAATTGGGCCCTGTGGAGTTTGTTGAGTTATATTAACTTGACCTTTTTTAAATTCAATAGCAAGCTCAAAATAATTTGACTGCTGATTTGATTCAACAAATGCTAATTTATATTCTTTTTTAGTAATTGCTTGGTTCTGGCCAATTTCAACTTCTGGATTCCAAATCTTACCAAGTTCCATTTCCTTTTGATATTCTTCAAAAAGTTCAGTCATCGCTTTTGACAATTCACTATCGGCATAACTAATAGTTTTAATACCCAAATTTTCTTTAGCTTCTTTTCTGTTAATGAGATATTGATGAGAATATAATTTTTCTGTTAGATAATTAACAATTTTATTAATTTCTTCATCTGTTAATGGATTTCGATGAGACTTTAAAAGACGCTTTGCTAAAATTCTAATTAAATTATGAATTCTGCTTACATTTCCTAAAGCCAATGGATGAATTTGAGGATTTGATTCTATAAACTTTTTGAAAATTTCTGTTAGTTCTTTCTCTTCTTTTATTCCAATTTTTTTAGCCAAATCAAAATATGCCATTACATCTTCAACAGAAATAGGAATTCTA
>CAZOVC010000013.1:0-13882 GCA_964583485.1 uncultured Candidatus Saccharibacteria bacterium | reverse complement strand
CTAAGAGAATAAGATTAGCTTATGAATATAAATTGGATGATAAAGCCATTGAGATTTTTACCAACAATAAAGACCTTGGAGAATATTTTGAAAAAGTAATGTCAGAATTGAGCAATTGGTTGAAACAAGCTGATTATCAAAAATTAGTTAAGCTCGCTGTAAACTATATTACTACTGATTTTTGGTCATTATTTGGAAAAGCCTCAATTTCTGAATTAGAAAGCAAAATTACTCCAGAGAACTTTGCTGAATTGATAAGTTTAATTTACAAAGGAGAAGTATCAAGCAAAATAGCTAAGCAGGTTTTGAAAGAGATGTTTGAAACTAAAGCTGACCCTTCTAATATTATTAAAGAAAAAGGTCTCACCCAATTGATTGATACAGGCGAGATTGAAAATATTATTAAACAGGTAATTTCCAAAAATCCCAAAGCAGTTGAAGATTACAAAAAAGGAAAACAAAATGCCCTGCAGTTTTTAGCAGGGCAGGTAATGGCAGCCACCCGCGGTAGAGCCAAACCAGAAACAGTCCAAAGTTTATTAAAAAAGGAACTCGGTTCCTTATAAGGAACCGAGTTCCTTTTTGACAAGTTTTTCAGCTTGACGAGGGGTTTTGATCCAATGGATGCGGGGGTCGCGTTTGAACCAAGTCATTTGGCGTTTGGCAAAATGTTCGCTTTGTTTTTGGATTTGTTCCATCATTTCTTTTTTAGTAATTTTGCTTTGAAGATATAAAGCAATATATCTGTATTCCAAACCAAATTCTTCAAGCCGTTTCCATGAAAGGCCCGATTCTCTCAAATTCTTAATTTCGGCTATCATACCGATTTTTAATCGTTCTAATAATCTTTTTCTAATCCGCTTCTTTAGTTCTTCAGGATTTCTTTTTACTCCAATCATAAGCAGCTCAAATTGAGGCGGTTTCTTTTTAAACAGGGGAACCGGCTTTTTAGTTTTAATAACAATTTCTAATGCTCTTATTAATCTTCTTTTATTTTTACTTTCAATGGTTTTAGCTCTACGTTTATCAATTTTTTTCAGCATTTTGAAAAGTTCTTGGATGCTTTTTTTCTCAAGCTTTTTTCTTAATTTCCAATCTGGCTTTACTTCCGGAATAATAATTCCATCAATAACTGATTGAATATAAAAACCAGTTCCTCCTACTAAAAAAGGAATTTTTCCATCACTACCAGAAATTCCTTCGGAATTTTGGTGTGAGGATAAGCTTTTTTTCTGGATTTTTTTAATAGCTTTTAAGGCCAGATTTCTGTACTGAACAACAGTGAATTTCTTTTTTGGAGAAACAACATCTAAGAGATAATGGGGGATAGCCTGCATTTCTTTTTTTGTAATTTTTCCTGTTCCAATATTCATTCTTTTATATACTTGTCTTGAATCAGCAGAAATAACCTCGCCGTCAAATTTTTTAGCCAGTTTAATTGATAAATCTGTTTTTCCTGAAGCATTTGGCCCTAAAATAACAATTAATTTATTTGACATGTTTATTTTCTTTTAGGATTTTTTCTAAAATCTTCTCCCGGCGTTTTTTTTCTTGGGGAGAAACATTATCTTTTAGCTTAGCTGCTGCTGTTCCGGCTCGTGGGGAGTATTTGGAAATATAGGCAATGTTGTATTTTATTTGTTTAAATAATTTTACTGTATTTTCAAATTGCTTTTTTGTTTCTCCTGGGAAACCAACAATTACATCTGTTGACAAATTAATATCTGGGATTTTTTCTCTAATCTTTTTAATCAAATTCTTATATTGTTTAACAGTATAAGGCCGATTCATTGCTTTTAAAATTTTATCATCTCCTGATTGAACAGGCAGGTTTAAGTATTTAGCAACCTTTTCGCATTCTGCCATTGCTTTGATTAAATCATCTGAGAAATCCTTTGGATGAGAAGAAGTGAATCTAATCCAGAATTTACCTGGAATTTTGTTTATTTTTCTAAGAAGTTTAGAAAAATTATATTTATAAGAATTAACATTTTGGCCCAAAAGCCATATTTCTTTATATCCTTTTTTAACCAGATTTTTTACTTCAGAAATAATTTCCTCTGAAGGTCTTGAAATTTCTTTACCTCTGGTAAAGGGAACAACACAATAAGAGCAAAAATTATTACACCCAGTCATTATTGGAACAAGAGCAGAAAAGTTTGTGGAATGTTTAGACTGAATTTTAAGATAGTTGTCAACTCTCAAAATTTCACGATCGTGAGTTTTAGAGGGTTTTGTATAGGGTTTTGTATTTAGAATTTCTGGCCATTTGGGGAGATCTTTGATGTTAAGAATATAATTAAAATGTTCTGAAAATTTTCTTTTATCTTTTTTCAAAATACAACCAGTTAGAATAGTTTGTAGTTTATGGTTTGTAGTTTGTAGTTTTTGAAACTTCGGTAAGAGGCCGTAAACTCTATCAACAGCTGATTGTCTTACAGAGCACATATTAACTACAATCAAATCAGCCTCATTAATTTTTGAGGCTGATTTGTATCCTTTATTCTCTAAAAACGCTGCAATCTTTTCCGAATCTGCTTTATTCATCTGGCACCCAAAAGTAATTATGTGGTATTTCATTAGTGAATCTTCTCTTTCTTTTCTTTGAGAAAGTAGCGCCATTGTTCAATGAATTCCACGAAAACAGTAAAGGGCATATCAATTAAGGCAGAAAAGAAAACGGCTATAACATTGTATCTTTTCCATTTATTAGTTAACCATTTTCCTAATTGAACAATTGGAACAGCAAAAGGATCAATAAAGAGATGAAATAAAGTTTCTTTCTCTTCAATTACTTGCAGTTCTTTTGCTCTTTGTCTAATTTTTGTTCCAGCAAAGGCAATTAACGACAAGAAAACAACAAATATTACATAAGAAAGAGGGGGAAAATTTACTTGATAAAGACCCCATATTATTAAAATAAGAATAGTAGTAAATCCTAAAAGATAGAAGAGATTAATAATAACTTCAAATATAATGTTTCTTTTTCTAAATTTCTTTATTTCATAAACATCTTTTTTGTCTTTTCCATAAACACTCTTCATAACTTCCATTAACACCTTTGGAAGATTTTCTTTTTTTGGCGGTTTAATAGTTATAACCAATAAAAACATTAAAAAAGTAGGTCCCATAATATCTATTGTAATAGCCCAATAATTAAAGAAATATCCAGTAATCCATTTATTAAAGGGCATTTCTATGAGCAGAAGAGAAACAATATTAGTAAGAAAGATTGATAAGGTTGCGTAAAAAGCAGCTCGCCCTAATCTTTTCTTTAATGTTTTAACCCTTTGATTGTAATGAGCTGCAATTAACGCTTCTAATAATTCTGGATCTGAAAGTTTTTCTTTAGCTTCTGTTGGATTTTTAGAAAGAACATCTCCTAAAAGCAGAAAAGGAGTATCATATTTTTCGCAGATTTGGTAAAATTTATCGCCAAAAGGATGATTTAGGTCATTTTCTATCCTTTCTTTAGTTGAATAAATATTTTGATTTTCCCAATCAGGATATTTGTATTTCAAAAGCTCATAACTTATTACTGGAGCATCTAAATTAAAAAGAGCTTTTTGTACAGCAATATATGTTTGAGTATTCTTTTGATTTTCATCAAGTTTATCAAGTTTGACTTTTTCACTTAGTTTGATTCTTTGATTTACTAGCTCAAACATATAGGAAATAAGGGCTCTTTCTTTAATAGAAGGGCTGAGAATTTCTTCTATTTCGCAAGCGGCAATTCCCGAAATCCAACTGTAAAGCTGGAGCTTTGATTTTTTAGGGCCGGACCGAGCTTGATTAAGAATAAAAACGTATTTATTAATTGCTTTTTGAACTTCTTGGATTTTTGATTCAGGAATTTTATCATTTGGAAAATGTCCCCCTCTTATTAATTCTAAAACTAATGGTTCTGCAATATTTGGATCTTCAAAGATATTTCCATTGCTTAAGTCTAACTTAGAAAATAAACGTCTCTTTAATATTCTTTCAATAGCTCTTCTTTTTAAGAGATGTTCTTCTTTCCAATCAATAATTCCTCTTATTTTTTCATAAAAAGCAGCCACTTTTGAAGCGACTTCATCAACATGAATAGTCGTTGTTTCTTCTTTTGGCTGGATGGACTGGTGCCATTGCTGATATCTGGCTATTAGTTTTTGCGTAGGTTGGGAGATTTGCGCCATATTTTATCAATAAATTTATCAAGCTTTATTTCACCAATATCGCCTTTGCCCCTTTCTCTGACTCTAATTAATTTTGTTTTTATTTCTTTATCGCCAACAACTAAAAGATAGGGGATTTTCTGAATTTCTCCTTCGCGAATTTTTTTTGAAACGGTCTCGTTTTCATCTTTTAATTCTATTCTAAAATCTTCTTTGAGTTTTTCAAAGATTTCTTTAGTATATTTTTGATGACGAGCGCCAACTGGAATTACCCAAGCCTGAACAGGAGAAAGCCAAACAGGCAAAGCTCCTTCATAGTGTTCAAGCAATACGCCAATAAATCTTTCCAAAGAGCCAAGCAAAGCGCGATGAATCATAATTGGTTCTTTCTTTTTGCCTTTTTCGTCAATGTATGAGATGTTAAATGCTTTTGGCAGATTAAAATCAATCTGGAAGGTGCTGCACTGCCAAGGTCTTCCTATAGAATCTTTGATTTTAACGTCAATTTTAGGACCGTAAAAAACTCCTCCTTCAGAGTCAAGTTGATATTTTAGTTTTAATTTGTCACAGGCGTATTTTAAGGAATTAGTAGCTTTTTGCCACATTTTTAAAGTACCCATATATTTCTTGGGTTTGGTAGATAAATAGATCTCATAATCTTTAAACCCGAATGTTTTGAGAATTTTAAGGCCGTATTTTAAAATGGAGCTAAGCTCTTCTGTTAATTGGTCTGGAAGACAAAAGATATGAGCATCATCTTGGGTAAAGCCGCGAACTCTGGTTAATCCATGCAAAACTCCTGATTTTTCATATCTATAAACAGTTCCTAATTCAGCAAATTTTATAGGCAAATCCTTATAACTTCTGATTTTTGATTGATAAACTTTAATATGGAAAGGGCAGTTCATTGGTTTTAATAAATATTCTTCCTGCTCTATTTTAATGGGGGCGTAGATGTTTTCTTTGTAGAAATCCCAGTGTCCAGAAGTTTTCCAAAGAGACAGCTTGCCAATATGAGGAGTAGTTAGCCATTCATATCCTTGAGAGGTTAACTCTTTATATAAATAATTTTCAATAATATGACGGAGAATAGTTCCTTTGCCATGCCAAAGAGGAAGGCCAACTCCAACTTCTTCATTAATACTAAATAATTCTAATTTTTGTCCTAATTTTCTATGGTCTCTTTTTTCTGCTTCTTCCTGCGCTTTAAGATATTGGTTTAGTTCTTTTTTTGTATTGAAAGCTACGCCATAAATTCTAGTAAGCATTGGATTTTTTTCATCGCCTTTCCAATAAGCGCCGGCGAGCTTAGTTAATTTAAAAGCATCTATCTTGATTTTTTTCGCTGATTTAATATCTTTTTTTATTAATTCTTTCATCTTTTCTTCAATTTTTGGTAAATCTTTATCTGAAATTTTCAGATCATCAAAATCATAATAAAACCCGTTTTCAATAGCAGACCCTGCACCGAATTTAACTTTTGGATAAAGCTTTTTCACAGCCGCCGCTAAAATATGCGCCAACGAATGCCGAATGGTATCAAGTTTCATATATTATTTCTTCAACTTCATTTGCTATTATTTTTGGTATGTTGTCTCTATTATCAATTCTTCCTGTAATAAAGACAATTTTATTTTCTTGGAAAATAGTAGGATTTCTTTCAATCACTCCCGGGAAAACAACAACCTCGGCTTTATCAGTTAAATCCTCTAATTTTACAAAAAGCATTGGTTGGCCTTTTCGAGTAATAATTTTTTTAATCCCAGAAATTATTCCTCCCACCCTGACTCTGGAATTTACTATTCCATTCTTGATTTCAGATAGAGACAAGGTTTTTCTTTGAAGAATATTTCTAAAGTCATCTAAAGGATGAGAACTAACATAAAGACCTAAAAGCTCTTTTTCCCAGCTTAGCTTTTCAAAGTTTGTGGCTGGAACAGCTTGTTCCAACTTTATATTATTGCTAAAGCCATTTCCATCAAAAAGTCCCTTTTGGCCGTTCGTTCTGTTTTTTTGCGTCTCTCTTGACCATTCTAACAATCTTTCTAAATTATGCAATAATTTGTTCCTTTCTGCAAATTCATCAAAAGCTCCAGCTTTAATCAAACTCTCTAATGATTTTTTATTTAAATCTTTAGAATTAACCCTTTGGACAAAATCTTCAATGTTTTTGAAGCGGCCATTATTTTTTACTTCTTCAACAATTACATCAATTATATTCTCACCAACATTTTTAATAGCCAGGAGCCCAAATCTTATCTTACCCTCACTACCAAATTTTTGGTGTGAGGGTATGTTCTCTTTAGGCACTACTGTAAAGTTTTTTAAGCTTTCATTAATATCTGGAGGCAAAACTTCAATTTTCATTTTCTGGCATTCGTCAATTAAAACAGCAATCCTTTCAACGTCTGTTTTTTCAGAAGTTAAAGCAGCAGCCATAAATTCAACTGGATAAAGAGTTTTTAGATAAGCGGTTTGATAAGCAATTGTGGCGTAAGAGCAGCTGTGAGAATTATGAACAAAAATATTATTAGCTATAAAATTATGAGTTCCTTTTATTGTCAAATCAAATGTTTCTTCCTTGCCTTTTGGAGCAATAGAAATAATTTCGTCCCAAAAAATATCCGATTGAGCATACTCTTTTATTTTTTCATTTTTCAGAGCATTGTAAAAAACTTCAACCGTTTCTCTTAAATAGCCGATTTTTCGCGGGTCAAAGATAAATAATCTTTCTGAAAAACCGTTTTCTCTTGCGACATTCGCAAAAACTAAATTATTTTTTCTGACTGTTTGTCGTATAAGCGGAAGTATTATATTTGTGGGTACGATGTCTTTACTGCCGCGCGCTGACCATGTTTTCAGGTCGCCATTTAATATCGGATGGGTTTTTTCAATTTTTTCTAAAGCCTCTTTTTTGTTTTTTAACAAATAATATTTAAAGTTTCTGATAAATTTTTGAATATTATCATACCGGTTAATATTTATTGTATAGCCGATTTTTACTCCGCTTCTATATTTAAATTTCTTTTCGTGTAAGGTAGAAATTATTCCGAATCTCAATAATAAAGACTGCATTCCATCGGCAATATTTTTAGAAGAAGTGGCATAGAAAATTTGTGCATACCTTCTTTTGATATTAATGCATCCGTCGCCTTGGAACATTTTCCCTATTAATAAGGAAAGTTTTGAGTTGGATAGCTGGAATATAAAATTAGGAATAAATTTCTCAGTTGCCTTTTTATTTTTCAAACCCAGTTGCCAAATCCATTCAACCGCTCCTGATTTTTCTTTTACATTTTTTCTTTTGGAATAAACTGCTATGGCTGATTTTGAATAATCTTTTCTCCCCGTCGTGTTGTCAAATTTTTTTAAATATTTAAGATAATCATTTATTTCATCTTCTGAATTTGAGTAGAAATAAAATCCGGAAGGATGACAGAAATTTCCTTCAGCCAAAAGATAACCTAAAACAGCTATTTTATAATCTTCTATATTGAGAGGAGATTGGGGTTCTGGAGTTAAGCGGGGAACGGCAATTCTTTCATTGATTTTTATTTCCTCAAGATTCTTCCAGCCATATTGTGTAAAAAATGGATGGTTTTGAGTGGCGATAATTTTTCTGCCGCTTCTGGTTTTAACTTGAAACACGGGTTTTTTGCCGTTGCGAAAAACATTAACTATTTTTGCCTTTTTTATTTTTAAATCGTCAGAAAGGGAAAATATTTCCTTTATTAGCCGAGGGTTTTTAGAAAGTTCTTTTATTGTAATTAGTTGTCCTGTTTGCGGATTTGTTATTTTTGTTTTTCCGCTTACGCACTTATTAAACCCATATTGGGCAAAAGGAAGAATCCATTGCCATAATTTTATAGCAATGGTTTTGTCAATTCCATTGTTTACTACCCCTTTAATGAATTTTTCTTCTTGTTGATGAAGAAGTTTAATAATTTTTTTCCCAACAGCTTTTCTTAAGACATCAGCTTCAGTTAAGCTGAATCCAGCTAAATCTCTGGCAATTTGCATTAACTGTTCCTGATATATGCAAATACCCTGGGTTTTTTCTAATATTGGTTTTAGTTTTGGATGCAAGTATTCTATTTTTTGTTTTTTATGTTTTCTGGCAATATAGTCGGGGATAAATTGTATCGGACCTGGTCTATAAAGAGCAACCATAGCTACAATGTCTTCAAATTCAGTGGGCTTTAATTGTTTTAGATATCTGGTCATGCCGTCGCCTTCCAGTTGAAATATAGCTTTTGTATTGCCTTTTTGCAAAGTTTTAAATGTTTCTTTGTCATCCAAAGGAATGTTGTCAATATCCACTTTAAGCCCGTTCCTAAGAACATATATTCGCGATAAGGTATCTTCTATAATAGTTAGGTTTTTCAATCCTAGAAAGTCCATTTTTAAAAGTCCTAAGTCCTCAATTGAATGCATTTCGTATTGAGTAACAATATTTTCGTCATTTTGCGTAGGATGTTGAAGAGGAATTAAATTGGAAAGCGGCTGGTCGGATATTACTACTCCGCAAGCATGAGTTGAGGCGTGGCGGGCTACTCCTTCCAGTTTTTTCGCTAAATTAATTAATCTTTCAGCTTGTTCGTCAGTTTGATAAATATTTTTAAATTCATCAACCTTTTTTAAAGCCTCATCTAAGTTAAAACCAAAAGGAATCATTTTGGCAATTTGGTCGCAATAACCATAAGCATAGCCCAAAGCCCGGCCAACATCTCTAATTACAGCCCTGGCAGCCATTGTTCCAAAAGTTATTATTTGAGCAACCTTGTCTTTCCCGTATTTTTGAGCAACATAGTTTATAACTTCATCTCTTCTTCGGTCAGTGAAATCAAGATCAATATCAGGCATTGATATTCTTTCCGGATTTAAAAATCTTTCAAACAAAAGATTATTTTTAATAGGGTCAACATTAGTGATGTTTAACAAATAGGAAACTAAAGAGCCGGGCGCTGAACCTCTTCCCGGGCCAACAACAATTCTTTGTTGTTTAGCCCAGTTAACAAAGTCCTGAACAATTAAAAAGTAGGATGCAAAACCGGTTTGTTTAATAATAGAAATCTCATAGTTTAATCTATCTGTAATTTCTTTGTTCAGGTTGTCTTTAAAACGTTTTTTTAATCCTTTTTTGCAGAGTTCTTCCAGATATTCATCAGGGGTTTTGTGATTAGGCACTTCAAAACAAGGCAGTTTTGTTTCCCCAAGCTTAAGTTCAAAATTACAAGCATCAACAATTTTCTGAGTATTTTCAATGGCTTCGGGAACGTGTTTAAACGCTTGTTCCATTTCTGCAGAGCTTTTCAAGGAGAAATCGTCTGATTTAATAGTTATCCGTTCCGGGTCATTAGAATTAGCGCCAGTGTTAATTAACATTAGAATATCTTGGGCTTCAGCATCTTCTGATTTTAGATAATGAGTATCGTTAGTTGCTACCAAAGGAATGTCGTATTTCTTGGAAATATTAATTAGTTCCTGATTAGTGGTTTTTTGCTCTGGGATATTTGGATGATGCTGGATTTCTAAATAAAAATTATCTTTGCCAAAGATTTTTTGATATTTCTGAGCTAACATTTCAGCTTGTTCAAAATTCTTTGACTGGATTGATCGCGGGATTCTGCCAGCCAGACAGCCGCTTAGAGCAATCAGGCCTTTTGAATGCCTTGCTAAGAGTTCATCATCCACTCTTGGCTTATAATAAAAGCCCTCTAAGTGGGCTTTAGTAACAAGTTGAACCAAGTTTTTATAACCTTGTTCGTTTTTGGCCAACAAGATCAGATGGTATTTTTTATCATCTACATTCGGTCTTTTCTGATTCATTCTTTCAAAAGCAGTATAGATTTCACAGCCAATAATCGGCTTGATTCCTTTTTGCTTAGCTTTTTTATAAAACTCTACTGCTCCATACAAAACTCCATGGTCGGTCAAAGCCACAGAATCCATTCCCAGTTCTTTAACCCGATCTAAAAGTTGATCAATTTTAGGCAGACCGTCAAGCAAGCTATAGTGGCTATGAACATGTAGGTGGGTAAATTTCATAATTATGTCATTTTACCCCAATCAGAATTCCTTTGCAAATAAAAAAGCCCGCGATAGGGATTGAGTTTTATAATTTTCAAATTTCCGAATTAAAAATTGAGTTTATAAATCCAGTCATGGGGACCAACGATAAGGAAAATAACTTTATTTCCACTGGTGAAACGAAAGAAAATTCTATATTTTTTATCAATACGAAAACTCCATACCTGTTTGTCTTTCGGCTCTAATTTTTCGGTGTGGAGCGATGGATGAAAAGGATTTTGGCGAAATAATTTCTCTTGTTTTTCTGCTTTTTCTTGAACATTTTTAGGTAAACCCTGATAACGTTTTTTAAACTCATCAGTGATAAAAACCTCAATCATAAAATTAATTTTTTCTTAGTTCTTTAAGAGATTTTATTTTTTTTACTTTACCGTTTTTAAAATCTTTTTCTGCTTTATCTAAACTTCTCAAAAATGCTGCGCTAAAAAAACCAAGATTAGCAGCTAATCTTTCAAATTTTTCTAGGTCCATTTCAACTAAAAATTTCTGTCCATGATTTGTTTGAGGTTTGATAGTTACAGTGAGTGAAGCCATATAATTTAAAATAGTTTCTTCACTTTCTATTATAGATTTTTTGAAAATCGTGTCAATAGTAAAATAAAAAAGCCCGCGATATAATGAGCGAAAGTTTAAGTTTATGGTAGAATAGAGTAATGAACCTCCACACCAAACAATCACATAGTCCGCATTTTAGTGCTAAAGGCACCAGTGCTTGTTATGGTGTGGGGGTGAAATATCCTAATTTTAGAGAGGAAAAGAAGTTGTGGAGAAAAGGATATAAAGTAGTTGTGGGAATTGATGAGGCAGGTCGTGGGCCGTTGGCAGGACCTGTTGTCGCTTGCGCTTTTTGTTTTAAACACGATAGAAACCGAGTTTCTATAGAAACTCGGTTTCGAGTCCCAGTCGGACTTCGAGGAATTAAAGATTCAAAAAAGCTTTCTCCAAAGAAACGGGAAGAGATTTACGAAATGTTTAAGAGAAATCCAAAAATAGAGTGGGGGATAGGACGAGTTTCAGAAAAGATTATTGATAGAATTAATATTCTTGAAGCAACGAAACTGGCAATGAAAAGAGCAGTCGGAAATCTAGAAAAAAAATTAAATATAAAAAATGCTGTGTGCCAAAAATCTGACGATCGTCGGTTTTTTGACACGGGTAGTTTTTTAATAATTGATGGGAATTTTGGTATAAATGTGGATATTGTTCAGAAATCAATAATAAAAGCAGATGAAAAAGTTTTTTCCTGCGCTGCAGCTTCAATTATCGCTAAGGTTAGCAGAGATAGAATGATGCTAAGATATCATAAGAAATATCCTCAATATCGCTTTGATAAACACAAAGGATATCCAACAAAGCTCCATAGACAAATCATAAAACAATGTGATTTTTGCGATATTCATAGAAAGAGTTTTAGAGTCTCTTGAAAGATTTTGATTATTTTGCTATGATAATTTATTATGGCAGTTCCAAAGCAGAGAAAAACAAAGTCAAGAAGGAATCAGAGAAGAATGCATATTTTTCTTGAGACGCCGAAATTAGCGCTTTGCCCTAAATGCGGCAAGCCGGTTTTGCCTCACAGTGTTTGTTCAGCTTGCGGATATTACAAAGGAAATGAAGTTATTGACGTTATGAAGAAATTGACCAAGAAGGAAAGAAAGAAAAAAGAGAAAGAGATAACAACCAAAGAGAAGGAAGAGAAGAAAGGGAAGTCCTTGAGTATGGAGGAACTTTCTAAAAAGTAATTATTATGGCAAGTAGACATTTATCACGTTCAATAGCAATGCAAAGTTTATACGAATGGGACTTTTCTGGCAAAAAGCCAGATATTTTAGAGAAGATTGTTGAAAAAAATATCAAAGAATTCGGCCCTGGACTTCAAGACAAAGATTTTATTTGGCAGATTATCAAGGGAGTTGTTTCTAATATTTCTAATATTGATAAAATTATTGAAAAAGCAGCTCCAGAATGGCCTATTGACCAAATAACCATTATTGATAGGAATGTTTTGAGAATTGGGCTTTATGAGCTTTTATATGGAAATAAAGAAGAAGTTCCGCCAAAAGTTGCCATAAACGAGGCGATTGAATTAGCCAAGTCATTTGGCGGAGAAAGTTCTGGAAAATTTATTAATGGCGTGCTTGGCACTGTTTACAAAGAGATAGAGAAAAAATGATTACAAAAGATTTTTCAAAATTAGAGAAAGAATTAAATCTTAAATTTAAAAATAAGGATTTGCTTATTCAGGCCTTTGTTCACAGGTCTTTTTTGAATGAAAATCCTAAGCTTGAACTTTCCAATAACGAAAGATTGGAATTTTTAGGGGATGCTATATTAGAGCAGGTGGTAACAGAATATTTATTTAAAGCATATCCAGAGAAACCAGAGGGCGAATTAACCAGTTTGCGCGCATCTTTGGTAAATTCTAAGATGTTGGCGAAAATTGCTCAAGATTTAGGTTTGAATGATTTCCTTTTGCTTTCTAATGGAGAAATAAAGGAAACTAGTAAAGCCCGTCAATATATTTTAGCTAACACTCATGAGGCCCTTATCGGCGCTCTATATCTTGACCAGGGATTAAAAGCTTGCAAAGATTTTATTGAGAAGCGCTTAATAAAAGAACTGCCTCATATTATTAAAGAAGGTCTTTTCAGAGACGCTAAGTCTACTTTTCAGGAAGAAGCCCAGGAAAGAACAGGGATTACCCCGAGCTATAAGGTTTTGAAAGAATGGGGTCCGGATCATGCCAAAAACTTTGTAATTGGTGTTTTTCTGGATAAAGATTTAGTGGCAGAAGGAGAGGGTTCTTCTAAACAAGAAGCGGAAGAAGGCGCAGCAAAAAAGGGTTTAAGAGTAAAAAATTGGTAATCCATCACTACTAAAATTTTAGTGTGAGGACAAGTTATGCTTTGTATTCGTTTTCTAAGAATTGGTAAAAAAAATCAGCCTTGTTTCAAAATTGTTGTTACTGATAAAAGAAGGCCTCCAAAGGGTGGCCGTTTTGTGGAAGAAGTAGGATTTTGGAATCCTTTAACTAAAGAAAAAGTATTAAAAGCAGAACGAATTAAGCATTGGATATCAAAGGGAGCTAAGCCGTCAGGTTCCGTTTATAATCTATTAATTAAAGAAAAAGTTTGCCAAGGCAAAAAGATTTCAGTTCATAAAAAGAAGAAAGAAAAGAAAACTCTTGACAAAAACACTTAAAAGAGTATAATTGAAAATAGTAGCTTGTTGCGATTGTTTTATTAGAAAAGGTCGGGCTACTGTTAAGAATATTAAGAAAATTAACTTGAATGACTTATGGTAAAAACAACTAATGATCAGGAGTTTCTTGAGTACGTTATTAAAGCATTGGTTGACCACCCAGAAGATGTCAAAGTTGACAGAAGAGTTGACGAAATGGGAGTTTTACTTTCTTTGAAAGTAAATCCTGAAGACATGGGTCAAATTATTGGTCGAGCCGGCGCAACTGCCAGGTCTATCAGGTCTTTAGTTCGAATTGTTGGCTTGAAAAATCAAGCCAGAGTGAACTTAAAGATTGAAGAGCCGGAAGGCGGCAGAGCAGATTCTCAAGAAAAGAAAGCTTCAACCGAAGGATTGGAAGATTTAAAGCTATAATCTCAACTAGAGATTTACCTTTT
>CAZOVC010000012.1:0-14533 GCA_964583485.1 uncultured Candidatus Saccharibacteria bacterium | reverse complement strand
TTCGAGTCCCTCTCCCACCGCCAGATGTCCAAATTCGAACCTTTAGAATATGCTATAATTTAAGTATGAAATTAAAGCTTTTAGACAATATTCAATTTATATATGAATTAGCCCTTGCTCGACTTGAGCTGCGGTATTTCTGTCCTGATTTGAAAGTAACCAACGATTTTAGAGAATTTGAAGTTAGCGATAAAACAAAAAATTTAAGCGAACTTAAAAAGAAATTAGCATATTTTAAGACAATAAATAGTGATTTTTCTGATTATTATCATTTACAAAAATTTAATCAAACTAAATCAGTTAATCAGTTTTTGACCCATTGGATATATCCATACAAAGGCAAATTTCATCCTCAAATGATAAGGGCATTACTAAATATTATTAAGATGAAAGAAAATGAGACGTTATTAGATCCTTTTGTGGGAAGCGGAACAGCGGTTTTAGAAGCTCAACTTTTAGGAATAAACGCGATAGGGATTGATATTTCTCCTTTATGTGTTCTAATTTCAAAAGTAAAAACAGAATCTCTCGATGTTTTAAGCGAGATAAAGAAATATAAAGATTTTTATTTATCGAATAAAACGGAAATTGGCGAACCAAAAGATGAAAGAGTTAAAAATTTTTATAAGGTTGCCGAAATGATGGCGCATAGTGATCAGTCGCGGAGAGGTAGAAATTTTGAAACATCTTATTTTAATGATGCTCAAAAAATGTTGGCTTCAGTTGAAGATTATTACTTGGCAAAAAATAAATTAAATTTAAAATTAGGCAAAACTAAAATAATTAAAGGTGATGTCAGAAAAACAGATTTAAAAGATGAATCTATAGACGGAATAATTACTTCTCCGCCTTATTCAATAGCGCTCAACTATGTGGCAAACGATGCTCATTCATTAAGGGCGTTGGG
Organism: uncultured Candidatus Saccharibacteria bacterium; assembly: GCA_964583485.1. Taxonomy (GTDB): domain Bacteria; phylum Patescibacteriota; class Minisyncoccia; order Minisyncoccales; family GWA2-38-27; genus JAUWYA01. The sequence goes on along the minus strand of CAZOVC010000012.1, from coordinate 13,626 downwards.
TTATGATCTTGATAAAATTAAAGAGGAATTTATAGGCGTAAGAGGGACTGGCTTTAATAAGTTTAAGCTATATGAAGATGATATGGAAAAAGCATACACAGAAATGCACAGAGTGTTAAAAAAAGATAAATACTGCGTTGTTATTATTGGAAATGTTACTTACCAAGGTCAAGAAATAGACACGGCCCAAAATGTTGTTAATCATTGCGAAAAGATCGGTTTTAAAACCATTAAAAAAATGGAAAAAATAATATATGGACTTTATAACGTAATGCAAAAAGAATATATATTAATTTTTCAAAAATAATATGACAAATGAAAATTATATCAAAGACCTAGAAAATACAGTTAAACAAATGTTATCTCCTTTAAAAGATTTGCCTTTTACTGTAATAATAAAAAGCATTTCTGGTTTCTCTGTTTTGTCTTTTCAAAAAGAGCAAAATGTTATTGATTTGTTTGGAAAATCTTTTGATAAAGCGGCTGTAGAAATTAATAAAAATGGTATCAAGGCCAGCAGGCCAAATGAAGTTGGCAACTATATCGAACCTTTTATTAAAAATGCTTTAAAAAATATGGGTTTTACAGCAGATATTCCTACTGATAGTAATGGCAAAAAGAAAGCTACAGGGTATCCTGATATTGAAGTTACCTATCAAGACAAATCTTTTTATCTTGAGGTTAAAACTTACAATGTTAAAAATATTAACACGACCCAGAGATCATTTTATTTTTCTCCTTCAGAAAATTTTAAAGTTACCAAAGATGCCCCTCATTTATTAATTTCTTATCAGATGGAAAGAAATAAAAATGGTCTATATTATGCAAAACACTGGAAATTTTTCTCTTTAGAAAATCTTAAAGTTGATTTGAAACATGAATTTAATCAAAATAATAGAAAGACGTATGGCGATGAAAGTTATTTAGATTTAATTTTAGAAAAAGAAATTTAAAACAAAACGATGAAAGAAAAATATGAAAAATTTCATATAGGGATAAATGTATTTGTTGTTCGAAATGGGAAGCTGTTATTAGGAAAAAGAAAAAATGTATATGGTGCAGGAACATGGGGTTTGCCAGGCGGTCATTTAGAATACGGAGAAGGCATGAGAGAAGCTGCTGCTCGTGAGTTAGGAGAGGAAACGGGATTGGAAGCAGATGAATTTAAATTCGCAGGACTTATAAACGATGTACGCAAAGATGAACATTATCTTCAAGTAGGATTTTTAGCTAAAGATACGGGAGATAAAGAGCCCATATTAAAAGAGCCTGAAAGATGTTATCAATGGAAATGGTTTGATTTAGATAATCTGCCTCAGGAGATTTTCCCTGGTCATATTAAAGAGATTCAGGTTTTCAAAAAGGGCGATTATTTTTCAGACAAGTGATTTTGTAAAACAGGTTTGAACGTTGTCCACGATGTTCCGCAGACGCATTTTTTGAATTCAAATTTTGGGCCGACAAATCGGACGTTAGAACTTTTTACCGCCAAAGAGGCGATTTTCTTTTCTCGGTATTGACAAGGTTGAGGCGGTGTAGTATTATTAAACCATTTTCAGATTGGTTCTGGAAATAAGAGTTCTTTTCAAAATAAAACGTAAAAAATGAAAAAATAATATGAAAGGAGCTAAAAATATTGATTAGTGTAGGAAAGGTCGTTGTGCTCAATTCCAAAAAAGAGCAAATTGGGTTAGCATCAGGGAAAGATAGTGCTCAAGGATTTTGCAGAGAGAGGAGAAGGCAAGGTTCTTATATTCACATCTACTGCAGATGAAGGGGTTTCTTTGGCTATGAGTCTCGGAGGAGGTTTACAGATAGAGTGTCCATAATCCTTGTAAGCAGCCTTAGTTGAAGTAAGACCGTTGAGCCGTCAAGTAGGTATATCCGAAAAGCGGCTTTTTTTATTCCAAAATAATAGTGAGTAGCGGGATGGGGTAAATTGATTTATTAACACCCATCCCTTGTACAGGGTATTGACAAGCTATCAAGTATAATATATATTAAAAGTACTATAAGCACTGCCCCTGTTTTTGGACAAGGGCAGTTTTTTTATGAGTAAAATAATGATATGATTTAGATATGAGTATTAAAAAAGAAAAAGTAGCTGTTTATATCGACGGAAATAATTTCTATAAATATCTTAAAAGCAAGGAGGTTAATTTTCCAAAAGGAACAAAGTTTAATTTTAGTGAGTTCGTAGATTTTTTAATAGGTGAGCGGGAGTGCGTATCAAAAAGGTATTATATTGGGATTGCGAGAAATACTGATGATACTCAGAAAAGTAGGCAAATTGTATCGGGTCAGCAAAAATTTCTATCAAGAATTGAAAATGAAGGATTTGTTATAAAACGTGGTCGTGTAATGTATGATAAAGGTAGGATACGAGAAAAGGGTACTGATGTTAAAATAGCGGTTGATTTAATTGTCGGTGCAGTAGATAATTTATATGACACAGCTATTTTAGTAAGCTCTGACACAGATTTAATTCCCGCTACAAGGTATATCAAATATAAAGGGAAGAAATTGGAATATGTTGGATTTTCTCATATGCCTTCTCTTGGCATGCAAAAGCATGCAGATTTTTCAGTTCTTCTTCGATTAAAAGATATAGATAATTTTAAAGAAAAGAAATTATTGTAGTTACAAAATAAAGATATGAAAGAAAAATATGAAAAATTTCATATAGGAATAAACGTATTTTTACTTTTTCCACATAGTTGCTTTTTTTAAATATGGTAGAATTAAATAATGCTGGATAAGATAAGTAATTTATTTAAATTTCGGCCTAAGAAATTCTTAGGCATAGATATTGGCACCTCTTTTATAAGAATTGTTGAACTTAGCCGCAAAGGCCAAGTATATAAACTTGAAAATTACGGAGGATCAGAAGCTTCATCTTTTAAAAAAAGACCTTTTAGAATTTTTCAAAAAAACACCCTTTCTCTTTCTGATAAAGAAATAGCTAAAAGTATTCAAGTCATTTCTGAAGAAGCAGGAGTTCAAACCGAAGAAGTTAATTTTTCTATTCCTGATTTTTGTACTTTTTTTACCAGTTTCAAGCTTCCAGCAATGGCTGAAGATGAAATTCCTCAAGCAGTTCAATATGAAATCAGGCCATATGTCCCTCTTTCTTTAGATGAAGTTACTTTAGATTGGTCTATAATTGAAGGAGAGTCGCCTGATACTCCTCTTAAGGTTTTGGTAGTAGCTATTCCTAATGATATTATTAGTCAGTATAGAGAGATTGCTCATCTTGCTAATTTAAACTTAAGAATCTTAGAATCAGAAGTATTTGCTTTAACCAGGGCTTCAATTAAACCCCCACACCAAAAATTTGGTAGTGGGGGTGAAAATGGGAAAGAAAAGAAAGTAATCGGCTTGATAGATATTGGAGCCAGAAGCACTACCTGCAGTATTATTGAAGAAGGAGTTTTAAAAATAAGTCATAGTTTTAATACTGCTGGCAATCAATTAACAGAGGCTATAGCCAGATCTTTAAATATTGATTATAATAAAGCTGAGGAGATTAAAAAAAAGCATGGACTGATTGGCGGGAATGTTAGAAAGATTTTAATTCCTTTAATTGATTTAATTTTAGAAGAAATCAAGAAGGCGTTTAGGAATTTTTATCTAAAAGAAGGAAAAGAAGTAGAAAAGATTGTTTTGGCCGGAGGTTTAGTGCCAATGCCTGGCTTAAAAGAATACTTTTCTACAGAATTAAAAAAAGAATTAGATATTGCTGATCCTTTTTCTAATATTGCCTGTCCAGCAATTCTTACCAATACTTTAAAAGAAATAGGACCGGATTATGCTATTGCTACGGGCTTGGCAATGAAGGGATTAGAATAAAAAATCATGGCTATAGAAATTTCTCCAAGAACAAAAATTAAACTGCATAGCTGGACAATTATGATTGGAATTGTCTTGCTGATTTTGTTTATCATCCTTATTGTTGTTTATTTTTATTTTGCATTTTCTTTAAAGAAAATGTCTGAGCAGCTTCAAGAAAAAGATATAGTATACGCTCCTTTAGAAAAAACCATAACAGAGAAAGAGGCGGAACTTGAGCCAATTAATCAAAAAATAGATGATTTTAATAGATTGATTGCCGGACATAAAAAAAGATTAGATATGTTCATTTTTTTAGAGAAAATCTGTCTTCCTGCTGTTTGGTTTTCTGATTTTAGTTTTGAAAATGGAGAAGTAAATCTTTCAGCGCAGGCAGATAATTTTGCCACCCTTGAACAGCAAATAGATATTTTAGAAGAAGAGCCTGTTTTAAGAAGTTCAAATATCACCGGGGTTTCAGTAAATGAAGAAGGAAAGATTATTTTTAATCTTTCACTTATTTTTAACCCGTTAGAAATTTCATCGTTGTCTGAATAATTTAATTAATGATGCTTACTTCTAAACATACCATCTTAATTATTCTTATTTGTCTTTTAATCCTTTTGGTCATAGGAGGATATTTTCTTTGTTGGCCTAAATACCAGGAATTTAAAGGAAAAAAAATAGAAATTGAGACAAAAGATGAAGAGATTAGAAAAAAAGAGGAACACCTTTTAAACTTAGAAATTCTTTCAGAGAAGTTATCAACATATAAAGAGCAGCTTTCTAAAATTGATTCTGCTCTTCCCAAGGATCCTTCAGTAGCCGCACTTTTTAATTTTTTTCAAAAAACAAGTTCAGAAAATGGTTTAATTCTAACAGAAGTTGATATGAGCGGGCTTTTTTCTTCAGAAAGTTCAGGAGAGAGAATTCAAAAAATGTCTTTCTCTATTTCAGTTAGCGGCTCTTATTCCGCTTTTAAGAATTTTCTCTCTGCAGTTTATAGAAACAGCAGATTAATTAAAGTTAAGTCCATTAGTTTTTCTTCTTCTGAACAAAGAAAGGACCTATTTGATTTTAATCTAAATCTGGAGACCCAATCTTATGCCTATTGATTTTGTCCAACAAAGAAAAAAGCAAAAATATCTAATAGTAATTGTAATAGTAGTGTTTGTAATTACCGCTGTTTTTTTGTGGTTTGGATATTTTAGAAAATCAGAATTTGTTTCAGAAGAGGCTCCGGTTAGCTCTATAAAAGAAATAAAAATAGATTTTAATGTCTTAGAGGGTCAATTTTTGCAAGAATCACAGGTCTTTGAGAAGACGCCTTCTTTTGAAGGAAAGATAGGACGGGAAAATCCATTTTTACCTTATTAAAATGACCTTAATTCAACAATTGGTTAAAAAGGGAATATTGGAGAAGCAAAAGGCAACTACTTTGGAATATGAAATTAAGACCTCTGGCCAAAGAGAGGAAGAGATAATTTTGGAAAAAAGAATTGTTTCTGAAGATTTTTTATTCGGGATGAAAAGCGAAACCTTGAAAATACCTCTTAAACCAGTTTCTTCTCAAGATGTTCTTTTAAAAGTTTTGGAAACAATTCCTGAAGAATCAGCCAGGTATTATCAGATGATACCTTTGATTAAAGAAGATAATCGTTTGGAAATAGGCATGGTTTATCCTGAAGATTTGAAAGCCAGGGAGGCCTTAGAGTTTTTAGCCCGTCAGAGTAAATTTAGTTATCGGATTTTTTTAATTACTTTATCAAATTTTAATGAACTTTTAAGAAAATACCGAACTTTAAGAAAAGAAGTAACCAGGGCTTTAGAAGAATTAGAGACCGAGATTAAAAAAGAAGAAAAAGTTGGCAAGAAAAAAACTAAAGCAACCGAGCTGGAAAGAGTAGTAGAAGAGGCCCCAATTTCAAAAGTAGTAGCAGTTATATTAAGACATGCTGTTGACGGCAACGCTTCAGATATTCACATTGAACCAGGCAGAGAAAAATTAAGAGTCCGTTTTAGATTAGACGGGATATTGCATTCCAGTATCTTTTTACCTTTAAGAATTTTGCCAGCTATAGTAGCTAGGATTAAGATTCTTTCTAATTTAAAAATAGACGAGAACAGGGTTCCTCAAGATGGTAGATTCAGCGCTAAAGTCGGGGATAGGAATATTGACTTTAGGGTTTCTACCTTCCCAACTACTTTAGGAGAAAAGGTAGCAATAAGAATTTTAGACCCTGGCCAGAGAAAAGTTGATTTTAAAGGAATGGGGATAACTGGAATAAATCTTAAAGCAATAGAAAAAGCATTGAAAAAACCATACGGAATGATTTTAGCCACTGGTCCTACCGGTTCAGGTAAAACTACTACTCTTTACTCTATTTTAAGCTTGTTTAATAAAGACGAGGTGAATATAATGACTTTGGAAGACCCGGTAGAGTATTTTATTGAAGGAGTTAATCAATCCCAGGTAAAACCGGAAATCGGTTATAGTTTTGCCAGCGGTCTCCGTTATACTTTAAGACAGGACCCGGATATCTTAATGGTAGGGGAGATTAGAGATGAAGAAACTGCTTCTTTGGCTATTCATGCGGCTTTAACCGGTCATATCCTGCTTTCCACTTTGCATACATCAAACACGCTGGGAGTAATCCCCAGACTGATTGATATGGGAATTCAGCCATTTCTTCTTCCTCCCACTTTGGGCCTAGTTATTGCCCAAAGATTAGTAAGAAAACTCTGCATTCATTGCCGAAAGAAAATAGAAGCAAATAAAGAAGTAAAAAAGATAATTTTGCAAGAAATAAAGAAATTTCCCGCTGCTGTTAGAACGAGTATTAAATTGGATAAAACTCTTTATATTCACGAGCCGGTTGGCTGTAAAAGATGTAATAATATAGGTTACTCCGGTCGGATTGGTGTTTATGAGATTTTGGAAATGACTGATCAACTTGGCCAATTGATTCTAACAAGGCCCTCGGAAGCCCAGATTAAAGAGGAGGCTGAACGTCAAGGAATGCTCAAAATGAAACAGGATGGGATATTGAAAGTTTTAGAGGGCGTTACTTCTTTGGAAGAAGTATTAAGAGTTGCCGAAGAAAAATAATATGAAAACAATTTTATTAGTTGAAGACGATCCATTTTTAGTGGATATTTATACCACCAAATTAAAAGAGGCGGGATTTTCTGTACAGGTAGCTTTTGATGGGAAAGAAGCATTAAAAAAAATAAAAGAAGATTTGCCCGACCTTTTGCTTTTAGATATTGTTTTGCCTAATTTTAATGGCTGGGAGATTCTTAGAAAGATTGAAAGAGATGATGAATTAAAACCTTTTAAAATAGTTATTCTTTCAAATCTTGGTGAAAAACAAGAGATAGAAAAGGGATTGAAATTAGGCGCGGCAAAATATTTAGTAAAAGCGCACTATACACCAAGCGAGGTAGTGGAGGAAATTAAAAAAATATTAAAATGAACTATTCTCCTATTTTAAAAAATCTATTAGAAATTACGTTAACTCAAAAAGCGTCTGATTTGCATATATCCGTGGGTCACCCGCCAATTTTGCGAATAAGCGGCAGATTAGTCCCTTTGCTTAAGAGGAAGAAACTTTCTCCGGAAGATTCCAAGGGATTAGTTCTTGCATTATTGAACGAGAGACAGCAGGCGAGATTTTTTAGAGAAAAAGAAATTGATTTTTCTTACAGTTTTAATAACGAAGCAAGGTTTAGAGTTAATATTTTCTTTCAGAGAGGAAACATTTCTTCTGCTCTTCGTTTGATTCCAAGCAAAATCTCCACTATTGAAGAATTAAATCTTGCTCCGATTTTGCATGAATTTATCCGGCCTTCTCAAGGATTTGTTTTAATCACCGGTCCTTCCAGCCAGGGGAAATCCACAACCTTAGCTGCTTTGATTGATGAAATAAATCATACTAAGGCCGTTCATATAATTACAATTGAAGACCCTATTGAATATGTTTTTGAAGATGATAGGTCAATTATTGACCAGAGAGCGCTTAATTTAGACACTTTAAGTTTTGCCAAGGCATTGAAATCTACTTTTCGTCAAGATCCAGATGTAATTATGGTAGGAGAAATGAGAGATTCTGAAACAATAAGCACTGCTATTACTGCGGCTGAGACAGGGCATTTGGTTTTAGCTACTTTACATACTAATTCAGCTGCTCAGACCATTCATAGGATTGTGGATACTTTTCCCGGCTCTCAGCAGGCGCAGATTCGGGCTCAACTTTCAGGGTCCTTGCTCGGGGTGCTTTCTCAAAGATTAGTGCCCAGAATTAAAGGAGGATTAATACCTGCTTGCGAGATAATGCTTAATACTCCGGCTGTTGCTAATTTGATAAGGGAGAATAAAGTTCACGAAATACCTATGGTTATTGAGACATCAGCTGAAATAGGGATGGTTTCTTTGAATAGATATTTGGCTAATTTAGTCAGGTTAAAAGAGATTGCTTTAGAGGTTGCTCAGAATTATTCTCTGAATCCTGCAGAATTGAGAAACTTAGTGAGGAGGTAATATGAAATTTAACTATCAGGCCAGAACTAAAACCGGGGAAATTCAGTCAGGCGTGGTTGAGGCTTCTAATAGAGAAGCTGCTTTTGATGTTTTAAAAACTCATGGGTTTTATGTAACTGCTTTGGAAAAGACAACAGGTATTCCTTTTTATGCTCAAAAATTGAAATTTATGGAAAGAGTTAACAAAAAAGATATTGTGCTTTTTTCTCGGCAGGTATCAATTATGTTTAAGTCCAATGTGCCGATAGTTGAGAGTTTTCGATCCATTGCCAAGCAGACGAGAAAATCTGTTTTCAGAGAAAAAATCTTAAAAATTACTGGAGAAATAGAAGGAGGAACGTCTCTTTCTAAATCTCTTTCTCTTTATCCAAAACTTTTTAGTCCTTTTTATGTCAGTATGGTTAGGTCTGGAGAGGCCTCTGGCAAACTTAGCGATATTTTTTTGTATCTGGCTGATTATTTAGAAAAAGAATACATCTTTCGTACGAAAATAAAAGGGGCAATGGTCTATCCTATTTTTATCTTAATTGTTTTTATATCAGTGGTTGCTTTAATAATGGTTTATGTTATTCCTCAACTTTCAGAAGTTTTAAAGGGAGCTGGACAGGAGCTTCCTTTGGCTACTCGTATAGTCATGGCAGCTTCAGAATTTTTGAAAAAACTATGGTGGGCTGTGCTCGTAGTTTTAATTGGATTAATAGTCGGACTTTACCGGTTTGCAAAAAGTAGAACAGGAAAAAAGTTTTTTGACAGAAATTTAGTGAAATTACCTATATTAGGAAACTTTTTAAAAAAACTTTTTCTTGGCCGCTGCGCTCTAAATCTTTCTACTTTAATTTCAGGGGGCGTTTCTATATCTCAGGCATTGCAGATTACCGGCGAGATTGTAAGCAACGACCTTTATAAAGAACTTCTTCTTGAAACTCGCGACCAAGTTAAAAAAGGAGAAACAATAAGTTCTGTCTTGGAAAAATATCCTTCTCTTGTCTTTCCTCTTTTTTATCAGATGGTAACAGTAGGGGAAAAAACAGGCAGTTTAGACTCCTCTTTAATAAACGTAGTGGATTTTTATCAAAAAGACGTAGATAGAAGCTTAGATAATTTTATCCGGCTTCTTGAACCAATTTTCATTATTGTTTTAGGAGGAGTAGTGGCTGGCTTAATGGGAGCAGTTTTAATGCCTCTTTACTCAATGGGAGGGATGTAAGAACCTGCTCGCTTCGCTCGCAGAACCTTGATTCGCTAATGTATAAATATATAATCTTGAATTAAGGTTTTGATGTTTTCCACAGGTTGACTTGTCAGAACTGTGATATAATTTATATAACGGTTATTGAAAAAGGTCGAGTATTCTAATTTAAAAATAAATTATAAATATTTATGAAAAAGAAAGGTTTTACATTGATTGAATTATTAGTAGTAATTGCTATTATTGGAATTCTTGCTTCAATTGTTTTGGTTTCATTAGGTTCTGCCAGAAACAAAGCAAGGGATGTGGCAATCAAAGCGGATTTATCAGGATTAAGGTCATCAGCTGAACTTTTTGCTATGGATAGTGAGAGCTATCTTGGTTTTAAAGACAGCGATGATGCTCTAAGAGCAATAGCAGGAGTTGCTGATAATAATTCAGCAATAATTTGGGGAGTTGACGCAGCAACTACCTGGGTGGCTTGCGCTCCGCTAGCGTCAGACGCTACCAAGTTTTTTTGTGTTGATTGGGAAGGTACTGCAGAAGAAGGAGCTGTTACTTGTGCAGCTACGTCGACCACTTGTCCATAAAGATTTTTATTTTTGATGTTACGGTTTTTGTTTAAAGAAAGAAAAGATAAGTTATCCAGCGCCATTTTAAATAAAAGTGGTGCTGGATTTACTATAATTGAATTATTGGCAGTAATCGCTATAATTGGCTTTTTAGCCGCTATTGTTTTAGTCCGGACAGGTTCTGCTAAAAAAGAAGGACAAGACGCAGCAGTTAAAACAGCTTTAAGAGAGGTTAGGAATGCGGCAGAGTTGTATTATAATGATAGCGAGACCTATGAAGGAGTTTGCGACCCGGGTAATACTACTTTATCTGATGATGGTGATTTTGGTAGAATTAAAGATTATATTACGAAATATAACGGCTCTACCGGGGTTATTGGTTGCCAGGATAATGAAACAGGTTATGCAGTAATTTCCAGTTTGAATTTAGGAAATTGCTGGTGCGTTGATTCAGAAGGAGCTAGCCGAGAGGTTGAGTTGGGAGTCAGCAATTGCCGAGAAGAACTGACAACTATCACTTGTCCCTGATTTTCGGAATTTTTATGAATTTATTTGTTTTTCTTTTTGGACTGGTTGTAGGGAGTTTTTTAAATTGTGTGATTTATAGGCTCGAAACAAAACAGACCTTTCTAAAAGGTCGTTCTTTTTGTCCTTATTGCAAACAGGTTTTAAAATGGCAGGATTTAATTCCTGTTTTTAGTTTTTTAATTTTGCGAGGCAAGTGTCGCTATTGCCGGAAAAGAATCTCTTACTATTATCCCTTGGTAGAGTTATTCACAGCAATCATATTTTTTTTAATTTTTTGGCATTTGGACTTTGGATTTGATTTGACATTTGGATTTTGGATTTTGATTTCTTCTTTCTTGATTATTATCTTTGTCTACGACTTAAAACACTTTATTATTCCTGACAAAATAATCTACCCCGCAATTTTTATAGCTCTGTTGAGAACTGTTCTCGGAGTTCCTCCGAGAACAGTTCTCGTAGCGTTTGGAGCAGCAGGATTCTTTCTATTGATTGTGCTTATTTCAAGGGGTCGCTGGATGGGTGTTGGCGATATAAAATTAGCTTTCCTTATGGGGCTTTTGCTCGGCTTTCCCTATATTTTAGTTGCTTTATTTTTTAGTTTTCTAATCGGTGCTATAATAGGAATAGGATTGATTTTAGCAAAAAGAAAGACAATGAAAAGCGAAGTTCCTTTTGGACCATTCTTAGTAACTGGCACATTTGTTGTTTTATTCTTGGGTCAAAGAATAATTCAATGGTATTTAAATTTATTCAATATATGACAAAAGCATTTACTTTAGTAGAGTCATTAGTAGTAATAGCAATTATAGGGATTTTGTCATTAATTCTTTTCCCTAATTATCAATCTACTCAGCAGAAGCTTGCTCTTCAGCGTTCAGCTTTTAAATTAGCTCAGGATATAAGGACAGTTCAGGAAATGGCAATGTCAGCGGAAGAGTTTGAAGGCGAAATTCCTGAGGGAGGTTATGGAATTAGTTTGTCATCTGGCGCATCTTTTTATGCCATATTTATTGATAAGGATTTAGACGGTAAATATGATAATCCTTCGGAAAAAGTCGAAGATATTTTTTTAGAGAATGACATAGAAATTAATAGTATAAATCCTGTAAATTTGCGAGCTGTAATTTTTTTTCCACCAGACCCCGAAGTTTTTTTTATGAACCCAGGAGGTAATAATATAGGTAGTAATAATATTACAATTAATATTGCTTTTTCAAGCGATATAAGCAAAAACGTAGATATTATTGTAAATAAAGCAGGCTTAATTTATGTGGAATAAAGGGTTTACCCACACACCACAACGAGGACTGGCTTTGCCAATTTACTCGCCTTCGGCGAGTTGTCCTCGCCCTTCACCACCAAATTTTGGTGTGAGGACTCGTTTGGTGTGCGGGTTTACCATTCTTGAGGTTTTATTTACTATTTTAGTAATTTCAATTGGGGCATTGACCGCTTTTGTTGTTGTTCAACAGATAATTTCTCAAACCTTTAGCTCTAGTTACCGGTTGACTGCTGCTTACCTTGCCAAAGAGGGAATTGAGATTGTTAGGAACACAAGGGATACAAATTGGTTAGAGGGAGAGAATTGGGATAATGGTTTAAGCAGCAGTGGTTGGGAGGAATGCGTCATACCAAAGTATGAAAGAAGAATTATTATTACTCCTGACGGGGTTGATAAACTAAAAGTTGTAGTTGATGTAAAATGGGAAGAAAGAGGAAATACTTATACAATAACTGTTCAAGAGAATTTATATAATTGGTACTAGTGTGGTTGATATCGGATATCAACCAGCTGTTGGTTGATATCCGATATCAACCACGATACAATGTTAAAATGCTTAAATGTTAAAATGAATAAGGGTTTTACATTAATAGAGACGTTGATTGCGGCGCTTATCTTTTCTATAGTTATTGGAGCCGGCATAGGAGTTTTTGCTTCAGCTATCAAGTTGCAAAAATATAATTTAGCTCACCAGCAGCTTCTAAGCCAAACCAGTTATGCAATAGAGTATATGAGCCGGGCAATCAGGATGGCAGGGATTAAGAGCGGTTGCGCTGGAGGGGGAAGTTTTTTTTCTGGAGGAACAAGTTTGGAATTTGAAAGCTATAATTCTGATTATGGGTGCCAGGAGTTTTCTTTACAAAACGGACAATTAAAAGTAGAAAATGACGAATTAGATGATTTTTTAACCTCAGATGATTTTGAAATAACGTCTCTTAATTTTCAAGTTTCCGGAGACATTCCAGGAGATGCTCTTCAACCAAGAGTAACAATTTCTATGGAAATTAGAGGAAAAGGTTTAGTCCCAGAACCAAAAATAAAAATCCAAACCACTATTTCTCAGAGAAATCTTGACCTATAAATTACAAAGTAGTAAAATAATGTAATGGTGGAAAACTTAAAATTAAATAAAAAATCTCTTCAGTATTTGGGCGGAATTATTATAATAGCCATTCTTGTTTGCATTGGCCTTTTTTATTATTTTAAAAAGACAGAATTAAAAGAAGTTTCAGGGCAAGAGCCGGCTGAGAAAACAATGGAAGAGATAATAGAATCTCTTTCAGCTCCTGCTCCTGAAGGAGAAGTTGAACTAGTTCCAGAAGATATAATAAAAAGTTTAACAGCGCCAGAATAATAATTAAATGCGATACCAATAATACTAATCTTCATACCAATGATACGAATAATTCGTATGTGCCTATTCGTTAAGGCTATTCGTATACGTATAATTAGTATGTTATTCGTATATTAGTATCGCTATAATCAATATGAAAAAACAAATTTCATACAAAGTGATTTCATTAGTTTTTAGTGTTTTAGTTGTTTGTTTTGCAATAGCTTTTTATGCTGTTGCCTGGAGCGAACCGACGCAGTCGCCTCCCGGAGGCAACGTTCCGACTCCTCTTAACACCGGCTCAACTGGTCAGTCCAAAGCCGGCGGTTTGATTTTGAACACCGGCGGCGCGGC
>CAZOVC010000011.1:0-15677 GCA_964583485.1 uncultured Candidatus Saccharibacteria bacterium | reverse complement strand
ATCTATTTTCTTCCTTAACCAATTATACCATAAATTTAATCCGTAAAACAAAAAACAAGGAACTAATCTTTGTTTTAATAATTCTTCCAAAAAAAATCAACCCATTTGACTTTTTTTTATAAATCTGTTGATATTAATATAATCGGAAGATAATCTTAAAATTATGCAAAAACAGATTATCGTAACAGGTGGCCTGGGGTTTATTGGCCTTCCCTTAATAAAAAAACTTATAGCAAAAAACTATTATCCTATAATTATAGATAATTTTTCTAATGTTGATTTTTCTTTATTAAAAGCTCTTCCTAAAACAAAATGTTATATAATTAAAGAAAATATTATTAATGAAAATAAAATTAAAGAAAAAATAAAAGAATTTAAACCAGAAACCTTAGTTCACCTCGCCGCCATTCATCATATTCCCTATTGTATTAAAAATCAAAAAGAAACTATTAAAATTAATGTAGGAGGAACCAAATCTGTATTGAATATTTGTTCAAAATTAAATATTAAAAACTTTATATTTATCTCTTCTGGAGCAGTATATAAACCAAGTTCTAAACCCTGTAAAGAAAAAGATAATTTGGAACCAGTTGATATTTACGGAATTTCAAAAAAACAAGGAGAAGAAATAACCAAAATCTTCTGTAATAATAAAAAGATAAAATATACAATACTAAGGCTATTTAATGTTTACGGTAAAAATGATCTTACTCCGCATTTTATTCCATCTATTCTAAAATCTGCTAATAAATCAAATAGACTGAGGGTCGGAAATATAGATACATATAGGGATTATATTTATATAAAAGATGCAATAAATGCAATTATTAAAATAATTCTAAAAAGATCTGATAATACTATATACAATATAGGCACTGGCAAAAAATACTCTGGAAAAGAGATTATAGAAATAATAAAAAATTTATCTAAAAAAGATTTGGAAATCGAAAAAACAAAAAGGTTAATCAGAAAAAAAGATAGAAATATCCTTATAGCTGATATTAATAAATTCTCTAAAAAATTCCACTGGAAACCAAAATACTCTATATATAAAGGGTTGAAAGAAATGTTAGAGAAAATAACATTAGGGATCGTTATAGACACTGCATTAAAAATTCCACCCAAAACTGGGGTAACTTATAGATTATATTTTTTATCGAAAAAACTAAGCGAAAAAGGAATTAATGTTAAGATATTTTTGTGTAATAGAAATATTAAAAATGAAAAAGATGCAAAAAACTTATTTGATAAATCCTCCTTAGAATTTCACATAATACCAGAAGATTATTTTTATAATCCTCAAAAATTAAAACAAATAATAAATAGAAATAATTTAGACATAATACAATTCGAGGATCCTTCTTCTGTTATTAAATTTAGAGATATCGCAAAAGATCTTAAAATTCCTATTTGTTTAGAGATGCATGATATTGAAACTACCTTAAAAGAATCTCTTGGTTATAAAAATAAAGAAATAGAACATACTAAAAAAATAAGCCAAGAAGCTTGTAGAATCGCTGACAGCGTAATATGCACGACAAAAATAGATTTTAAAGAACTTGTTAAAAAAATAAGAGTTAGTAAAAACAAGGTAGATTTAATTCCAAATCCAATAGATTTAAACTATTTTCCGTATTATGGACCAAACTTGAAAAATCTTAATATATTATTTATAGGAAATATGTTTTATTGGCCCAATAAGAACGCAGCTAAGGCTATTATAAAGAAGATTTATCCAAAGATTATCAAAAATACAAAGGATGCAAAATTTTATTTAATAGGGATGACTCCAAATAATCTAAAAAAGAGCTTGAAAGGTCACGGGATAACTCTTACAGGAGCGGTAGATAATTTAAGTCGTTATTTAAAACTGGGGACAATTGCCATATGTCCTGTATCAGAAGGGTCTGGAATGAAAGTTAAGATATTAAATTATTGCGCTTCGGGACTTCCTGTTATTACAACCAAAATCGGGGCTTCTGGATACGGCGATATAAAAAGTTTAATTATAGAAAATGATATTAACAAATACTCAAATATCATATTAGAATTATTTCGTTCTTCAAATAAAACAAGAAGTCTTGGAAAGAAAAACAGAAAGGGCATCGAAAGATATTTTGACATAGAAGCTTTAACTGAGAAAATAATATTGATTTACAAAAAAATTATAAAAAAAGATAAGGAAAATAAAACAAGTGGTCATAAAATAAAAATTCCTCCTCTTTTATGGTTAAAAGAAAACAGAACAAAAAGAATAAAAAACAATAATTACTATATAATAAAAAATAGAAAATTATCTAAAGAAGAAAATTTACCCGATATATTAATAGTTGAAGGTTTCTGGCAAGTTGGGAAAAGTAAGCTAATAAAAACATTATCTAAAAATAAAGATTATTGCATAATCAAAGAACCTAATCATCTTTTAAGAAAAATAAATGTTGACATTTCAGAATGGTATTACAAAAAACATAAACAAAACTTAAAAGTAGCTATCGAACAATTAAAACTTAACAAAAAAGTATTAATGGAAAGATCTCTAATTTCTACTATTGCCTATCAATATGCAAAGACAAAGAAAATTACTTTCAAGCAGAAAAAAGATTTAGAGAAAATTAATAAAATAGATAAAAACTTAATGATTGTTTTTCTATATACAGATAAAGATTTTATAAAAAATAAAGTAAAAAATATTAAAGATGAAACTATAAAAAAGCAAATAATCAATAATTCTAATTTTTATAAAAACTATCTACAATTTTACAAAAAAGTTCTACCTGATCATCTAAACAATAAAGTAATCCGTATCAAAGTAAATAAGAAAAACAGATTCATCAACCAAAACAAGATAATTTATACAATAAAAAAATTCGTCCCCTAATTTCAGAGAACGAATGTTAAGTAAGGTGAAACCACCATTTATCAAGAAAAGAATCAGAGAATAGTTTAGTAATTCTTAGAATACTAACTATTTCTTGAACAAGACTTTCGCTTAATTCTATAATTAAGTTATCGTTATTGGCTCTTAAAAAATCTCTACCTATCTGTAAAATTTTCTTGCCATTAACCGTTTCTATTGCGCTCCTTTCAGGCAATAACATTTTATAGGGATAAGGCTTCCTTTCAGAAAGAAAACAAATCTCTAAGCAAAGTTTTACAATAGTAGCTCTAATAATCTTAGAAGCTACCAATCTTCTTTTTACGGAAACGTATCTAAGATTGTGTCTTTCGCTTCTTAGTTCAATATATTTTGCTCTCAGAAAATCCGGTACTAATTCGGCGAATCTCGCACGGTGCTCTTTTAATATTATAGAAAAACTATCGCCTTCATCTTGAACAATCAAAGCATTTCCAAAAACCCATAGAGCAATGGAAGATCTTCTCAAAAAATCTTCTTTTAACCAGCCGTAGCTTTTAATACGAGTGAAAACCCATGGATCATAGTCATGATCATCTATCACAAAACATTCACCTACTTTTTTTACAAAGTATTTACGAAAAACATCATCAAGAAAAAAAATCATTATATCCCAGATAAAATCTTCTTCTGCTATAAGAAGAATAGAAGACTGAGATATATGTTTTTTTAATATGGGTTTTTTATAGAGCGTTCTAAAAACATATTTTCTAACCTCTTTCTCGTTCATTTTTCTGCTCCTTTTCTTTTATCTTTTCCGCCAATTTCTCAAGCCCTTTTTTATTTCCAGGATATTTAAGATAATGATTAAGAGCCTGGCCTTCTTTAACCCAAACAAATTCAGTGTGCTCAGGAGATAAAATAACACCTGACTCGGAATCAACTTCTGCTCCAAAAACTTTCTCATGCTGTTGACGGTTATCATCAAAAAATTCAAAAGAATAACCTGTATCTATAAATCTCACAATATCAGAAATCCCAGTCTCCTCTTTTAACTCTCTCAATGCTGCTTTCTTAAAATCTTCATCTACTCGCACATTGCCTGTAATCGGTTGCCAAAAACCCCCTTTTTCAGGATTTCTCTTTAATAAAAGAAAGAAAACCTCTCTTCCTTTTTTTGTAAAAACGATTACTTCTACTTGATTGTTTGTTTTCATATCTCCTATTTTTAAACTTATTAGTTTATATTCTCTTTCAAAATCTTCCCTACTGTCAGAACAATGAAACAAATTACAAAGCTTACTCAAACAATATCTCGCTCTTATTTCTTTCTTAATATTAATTAATTTCTGTATGGCCTTATCTCCTTCAATTAACCATACTAATAAGGGCTTCCTGCAAAGATATTCGCTAAGTTCTACAACATAATCTATCACCGACCAGCCATAAAATCTCTTTACAAAGTCTAAATCCATCAATATCTGACCGAAGGCAATTATCTTTAGTCCTTCTTTTTTCATTCTTTCCTTGAAATCTTCATCTAAAGAACGTTCAATCATATCAGGCTTTACTAGAATTATACTACGATCTATATTTTCTGTCAGCATCTTACTATCCTTTCTCTAATTATCGAATTTTTAAAGTGCTCCCGTAACTATTTTAGTTAAACAAAAATAGATAATTTTGTCAATAGCTGAAAGGTACATTCTACCCCGAAGTGAAACATCGAAGTAACTTAAAAGGACATGTGTTTTCAAGTAAAATGATTATTTAGCAATCAATAACTAACTTGATAAACAACATGCCCTACAAACATTTTACATCAGAACAAAAAAATCAGCTATCTGTTCTATTGAGAACTAAGACGAAGAAGAAAGAAATAGCCAAGCTTTTGAGGAAAGGTCGGATCGGACAACTATCTGGCGAGAACGGAAACGAGGATCAGGAGTAAACGGAAAATATTATGGGGAAATGGGGAAATGGGGAAATGGGGAAATGGGGTCAGGAGCGTTTTTTCAGGAACGTCTTTTCTAAGTCTTAACTGTTTCAAAAATTTCTCAATTTTCATATTCCAAAAAAAACATCTATTTTCTTCCTTAACCAATTATACCATAAATTTAATCCGCAAAACAAAAAACAGTTATCAAGGAAATAGCTGTTTTTTAAAAACTTTTCTCTGTTAATCCAAGGCCACTCCTAACTTTTCTCTCAACACCGTTTTAACTCTTCTAATATCAGCCTTCATCAATGTAAACTCGTCCTCCAAATCTGTTGCCTTTTTCAAAAATTTATCGATTGAAGTAGTTAATTTTTCAATTTTCTGATTGATTCTTATTTCCATCTGTTCTAATCTTTTTCTCAAAACTACTGTCTCCTGATCTACTAAATTGAATCTTTTATCCATCTTTCCTATTTTTTTATCAACCGCATTAAGAATAACAATTGTTTGTTGACTAAGAAGTCTTTCGATTTCTTTTGAAGTTAGTTGGTGAGTTGTTTTTTTAGCCATATATTATCTTACAAATTTAATTTCTAATTTAATTTTATCAATTCAAACAATCTTGTCAAATTTGAAACCAATTATATCATAAACCTAAGTTATAAAAAAAAGTAAGCCCGGTTTAAATAAACCCGGTTTATTAATAAATAACTATTCTGCGATAAGCTTAACTTATCGCAAGAGATAAAAAAGCGGAGAGATTTTCTCTCCGCCTTTGGGTTGTTTTGTTGGATTTCAAAAGGCTAAAAAGCATACATTGTTTTCAGTTCTACTTCGGTGGGTAATTTAAAATACTGCTCGCCCTTCTCGCCCACATACACATTTCCCTGCTTCACAATCCTTACTGGCCTTACAGAACCATTGCTGTTTATAACATTCACATAGAAAGTATTAGCTTCCTGAAGAGCGACCTGGGTTTGAGCCTGCGTCTTTTTACGATCCCGTTCCGCTCCAATTATATAACCTGCGCCACCCCCCACAGCAGTACCAATCAGGGTTGACTCGGTGCTACGGCCTATTGCTTGACCGGCAAGGGCTCCTACTCCGGCGCCAAGCAATCCTCCGGTTTGGGCATCGCTCTCGCAACCAACAGTAAACAACAATCCAATCAAAACAATCGCTGCCAATAATAGACTTCCTTTTTTCATTTTTTTCCCTTTCAATCTAATTAAAATTGTTAAAGAATCTATACTAAGAAACACTCTCAGTAACTAATTTTACTCTAACAAAACCAAACAATCTTGTCAAATTTTTCAGAACCAATTATATCATAAATCCACTTTGCAAAACAAATCAAAGGAGCTAAACTCCTTTGATTAAAACTAAACCGGGTTTAGTTTTATTTCAGGCCAAGCCCTTGACTAACTTTTTCGTCAAGATGAGTTGTTATCAGATTTTTGATTTCTTGCTTTTTAACCCATTTAATTTCGGCTATTTCATGCGGCTCTCTTGGCTTAGCAATGGGTTTTTCTGATTTTAATCTGCAAAAATGATAAACAATAAAGACCAGAATTTGAGGATGAACTCGCAAAGATATCTCTCTGATTGACTCAACGTCATAACCTGTTTCATCTAAAATTTCTCTTTCAACGCATTCTTTTCTGCTTTCATTTAATATCTGCTTGCCTCCTGGAAAAGCCCATTCTAAAACCGCTCCCTCTTTTCCAGATTCTTTTTTTACTCTACGAATCATTAAAACCTCATTTTTATCATTAACAACCACTCCCAGATTGATGAAATCTTTGGCTTCTTTTTTGCTCATATATTATTTTTTATTCTCCGAGAATTTGGATTTGGATTTTTCTGTCTCTGGCTCTGTCTAATTCAATGAATAAAATCTTTTGCCAAGTACCAAGTTGTATTTCCCCCTCAATTAGATTCAAGGTAACAGAGGTTCGCAAGTTTATCGCCTTGCAATGACTATGACCATTGCGGCATTCAGCATCGCACATATTCACTGTTCTTTTATCGAAATCATCATGACTGTAATCTATATTCTGAGGAGCAATTCTTTCCAAAGATTTCTTAATATCTTCTAAAAGCAACGGCTCATTTTCCTGAACAAAAATAACAGCAGTTGTGTGCAAGGTTTGGATATTAACTAAACCATCTCTGATTTTGCTCTCCTTTACAAAAGACGCAATTTTATCTGTTAAATCAACAATATCAAATTGTTTTTCTGATTTAATCTTAATTATTTTGTTTTTTGTCATATTGTTTAATGTTTAATTCTCTCGCTGAACTACAAAATCAGCAAGACTTTTTAAAGCTTTATTCCATTTATTTTGAGGTAAAATCTTTAATTGCTCTTTGGCTTTTGCTGAAAACTCCTCTGCCAAATTACAAGCTTTTTCACCAGCTCGTGTTTTCTTAATTAACTTTATTGCTTGTTTAATATCTTTGTTTTTAATTTCTTTTTTTCTAATTATTTTTAAAAGCTTTTCTTTATCTGATTTTGAAAGCTCGCTCAAGGCAGAAAGAATAACAATGTTGCCTAATTTTCTTTCTTCTATGTCCTTGCCAATCTTTTTGCCAAACTTTTTCTCACTGCCGAATATATCCAGAACATCATCTCTAATTTGAAAAGCCATTCCCAGATTAAAACCATAATCTTTTAATGCTTTTAATTGTTTGCTTGAAGCTTTGGCGCAAATTGCACCAACTTCGCAGCAGCTCTGAGCCAAAGAAGCTGTTTTTTTACCTATCATTTCGTAATATTTCTGTTTGGTAATTTTATGATAGCGGTTTTTAACAATATATGACTCTTCCTGCCTTCCTTGTTGTTCAAACAAAATATCTAAAATTTCACCATTAATAACTGTTTTTAAGGTCTGGGCAAAGACTTCAGAAAACATGGCTGGTTTTTTAGAATGGCTTGCTCCTTCAAAAGCAGCTGCTAAATAATCTACTCCCATGCATTCAGCAACAGACTGACCAAACTTAAACCAAACAGTCGGCTTGTTTCTTCTCAAGTGACTATGGTCAATAATATCATCAACAATTAAAGTACAGTTGTGCAGAATCTCTAATCCAGCTGCTGGATATAAAACATGTTTTATTTTCCCTCCTAAAAGTTTAGAGGAAATAATTGTTAAAGCCGGCCTAAATCTTTTCCCGCCAGCAAATGTTTGATAATTAATAAGTTTATGAAATTTCTTATCAACATACGACTCTAAAAGCTCTTGAATCACCGGATTAACCATTGCTGCTGTTTCTTTTAAAAATAAATCTAATTCCTTTTTATTCTTTTCTTCTTTTTCTTTTATTTTAAAATATCTTTTTAACCCGATTTTCAACCAAGGGGTGTATTTGTTAGGATTTTTTTTAATATGGTTCTGCAGTTTATTAATATTAACCCATTTCCAATTAGCTACTTCTTTAGGATTTGCCTTTATCTTTCCATTATACTCTCCAATTAAAATTGCGCACATTTCATTCTCAGACCCCGCATTTTTATACTCTGCCTGATATTGGAACTTATCAATCATTTTAAGAGTGCAGGTAAATCCAAACTCTTCTTTTAATCTTCTTTCTCCTGCTTTTATGTATTCTTCGCCTTTCCGAGGATGACTGCAGCAGGTGTTTGCCCAATAAAGAGGCCACAACGGCTTAAACTTACTTCTTTGCTGAATCAAAAGCTGTCCCTTATTATTGAAAATATATACAGAAAAAGCGCGGTGTAAAATTCCCTTACCCTGATGGCATTTTTCTTTTGTCTCAAATCCAATGATTTTATCTTTTTTATTAACAAGTAATAATTTTTCCATACTATTGTGGACCCGGGCAGATTTGAACTGCCGTCTCTACAATGCGAATGTAGTGTTCTGCCACTGAACTACAGGCCCATATAATCGCTGAACAAAATTTCCTTTTTGGTTTCTGTTATTTTGTGATAATTAAAATTTTAGAGGTGGTTGTATAAGTTTTTTTATTAAAACTGAACACTATCTCATCTTTTTCTGATACTGAAACGGTGTCAAAAAATTTATCAATTTCACCAAACACAAAATCAAAATCTCGTTTTAGTTCCCAGCTGTCTTCTAACTTTTCTTTACTCGCCAAAACTACGAAAAGACGATTATGCGAACCAAACCTTTGAGGTCCTTGGTTTTCGTATAGCCATACAATTAAATCTTTTGGATTTTGGGTTGCTTCTTTTAAAGAATAGCCTTTCGGAAGATAAGTAATTTTTAAGTCAAAAGGTTGATTGCCAAAGAAAATATCTACTCCTTTTAAATTTGAAATTGTTGGAATTACTTTATCATGTTGGCTTATATGGTCTTCAATCAGAACGGTAGTCCAATGATTATACCAAGTGGCTATTACATAATTCGTTACATCATCGTGGAGTTTACTTTTTACGCCCTTGATTAAATTCTCATATCTCGTAAATTTGCGCACATATTCGCCCTGTATTTTTTGGTCCAATTGTCCTTGGACTACGCCCCAGTGAAAATCTTTTACTTTCATTAACTCATTCTTCAAATCTTCATCAGAAATTATAGCATGTCTTTCCGTTATTAATTTTTGATATTTATCTTGAATAAATTTATCTATTTTATCTTGAGGCGTGCTAATCAATCTTTTAATGATATCTGATTTATTACCTTTATTACTCACTCCCAAATCTTCCGCTAACTCTTTCAAATCATCGGTTTTTATGGATTGCAATTTGAGATTTGCTAATTCTTGTTTTGAAACTAACATATTATTTTTTTTGAAATAATAAAATATATTCGTGCCTAAAAATATAAAAGCCTCCGACCAGGGCTCGATAGCGCCATAGGTTTCCTTGATTTCTCTTGGCTCGGTTATTTACCATATTTTTTACTAGAATACTTTTTAATTTCAATCCGTTTCCTCGGTTTAGAGTTTCTTGCATAAGATGAAAGCCAAGAGGCACCCATTCGCTATTTGTATATTTGTCGCCAATCACGATTGCTAAATAATGATTTTTCTCTAATAGGTTGGTGAAGTTTCCTATTACATCTCCAAATTTTTTAGTAAAATCTGCGACACTTTTAACATTACATAAATCCTCTTTTCTGTCGCTAAACTTAACAATATCATGGTATGGTGGATGCATAATAGCAAACTGAATATTATTGCGATTATGATTTTTTAAAACTTCCGTTACTTTATTTTTTGCTTTTTCTTGCGTGCTATCGCCAACAAGAATATCCGTAAAAACATTCCCGGCAAGAAAAGGTTGTTTGGCAATATGATTCTTTGCCCTTTTCGCAACTTCAGAAATCAACTCAATACCAACCCCATGTCTGCCTAATCGTCTACACTCAATCAAGGTGGTCCCACTCCCCAAAAAAGCGTCTAACACAACATCGCCTTTTTTAGTAAATCGTCTCATTAGTTGATTTGGGATTTGGGGAATAAAATTACCATGATACTCGCCTGTATGAGCGCCCGATTTATCTCTAGCGCCAATAATCCAAAGACTATCTGTTAAAATGTCTTCATATTCTTGCCAATTTTTTGAATTTAAATCATTGATTTTAGGCATAAATAACGTCGTTGTTTAAAAATTAAGACATTGTAATATTCAATGAAAATTAAAAATTAAAAATTATTTTATGTTACCCAATATTTCTCTTTAGTCATTTTATCTTGTTTTGTTTCAATCTGACTTCTTTCCCTTCTTACGTCTTGAGCTAAAGAACTAAGTTTCTTGTCCGTCAATCTGCCTAATTTCTCAATCTCTTTTTCTAAAAAATCTTTTTTGTTCTTTTTAGGATCAGTTAAAACATAGCCGAATAAAATATCCAAAATCCAACCAATTTTTGGTCCGGGCTTAATAGATAAAATCTTCATTACATTATCACCGCTAAGCTTCAACGTCTTCACTGAAATTGGGTCTTTAGAAACTCTCTCAATTACATATCTAAGATGACGCAGTTTATACGGTTCTGCTTTAGGACAGCCGGAACCAATTCTATCTGCCATTCTAACTTCTAAAAGTTCATCTATGTTTTCAAGGCCTACATTGCGTATTAATTTTCGCACCGATGCTTCTGTTACTTCGCCAACATTATAATAAAATAGGTGATAGCGAACTAACTTAACAATTTTTTCAATATCTTTTTTAGAAAAGCGCAAGCGATTCAATATCTGAACTGTCATCCTTGCTCCTACTATTTCATGGCCGTAAAAAGTAGCATTAGGGCCTTGGCCTCTCTTTGCCCTGGGCTTGCCAATATCATGAAACAAAGAAGCTAATCTAACGTATTTGTTAAAGTTTTTCTTTGCTGCATATTTCAAAGAAAGAATAGCATGCTCATAGCATCCATAAATATGGTGTTTATTCTGGCTCACCTTATATCCTTCTTCAAGCTCGGGAATTATATACTTTAAAAGACCTGTTTCTTTTAAAAGCTCTGCGCCGTTAGCAGCTTTATCTGCCATAATAATTTTCAAAAACTCATCTCTTATCCTTTCTTTAGAAATTGCCTGAAGCCAGGGAGCACTCTTTTTGATTGCTTTAGCTGTTTTTGTTTCAATAGAAAAACCCAGAACAGTAGCGAACCTGACCGCTCTAAGCATTCTTAAAGCATCTTCAGAAAATCTGTCTTCAGCTTTCCCAACCGCCCGAATTATCTTTTTCTGTAAATCATCTTGTCCTTTAAATAAATCAATAATTTTAAGAGCTTGCCCTGAGCCAAGTCCAAGGGCCATCGCATTTATTGTAAAATCTCTTCTGGCCAGATCCTCCTCTATGCTTTTTGCCCACTTAACTTTGTCTGGATGCCTTTTATCAGTATATTTTTCTTCTGTCCTAAAAG
Organism: uncultured Candidatus Saccharibacteria bacterium; assembly: GCA_964583485.1. GTDB lineage: Bacteria > Patescibacteriota > Minisyncoccia > Minisyncoccales > GWA2-38-27 > JAUWYA01. Next base: position 4,030 of record CAZOVC010000011.1, on the reverse strand, counting down.
GAGTGATTTCAATACTATCTATAGTTACAGTGCCGAATTTGTTATTACAAAAACTTTTTGGAAATATTTTTTGAATTTCTTCTGGTTTGGCGTTAGTAGCCACATCCCAATCCTCTGGATCAACGTTCCGCAATAAATCACGGACACACCCGCCTACAAGATATGCTTCGTATCCTTTTTTCTCCAATTTCTCAACAATAGACCCTATTTCTTTCGGTATCTTCATATATTTAATCTTACATCAAAAGTTGATTTTTTTCAACTTTTCTGGTAAAATAAAAAAGCGCCCTTGTGGTGTAACGGATAACATTTTTGTCTTCGGAACAAAAGATAGGGGTTCGAATCCTCTCAAGGGCACTATCTACTTTTTACACTTGCCGCATTCGCGAGCTTCGGGGTAAATCTTTAATCTCTCCTTAGCAATCTTCTTGCTACAATTTTCGCACTTTCCATAAGCGCCTTTTTTTATCTTTTCCAGGGCCAAATTAATATTCTGAAGCCGAAGCTCCATATTATGTTCAACAGGAAGCAAGTTCACATACTCTTCAACCTGGTCAGCTGCATCTTCTAAAACCTGGCTGCCTATACCGCCGTCTGCTTTAGGAAATTTTGTATCCCAGTCACCTTTAAGATTTTCGTCCTTTTTAGCAAATTTCCCGAGCTCAGCTTCAATTGAAGTTTTTTGTTCTTCTAATTTTTCTTTTAATTCTGAAAGAAGTTTTTTGTTCATAAACTACTCTCTATTGTTTTATGCGAATATGTGGCTGATATCCAGCCCATTTTGCCATCTTCAATCTCTATTTTATACCACCCCTCAAGCTCTTCCAACAATGGATAACTTTCTCCAGCATAAACTGCGCCTATAACAGAATAATCAGTTCCCGGTCCTTGTCTTACCCTTAAGGGCACTTCAATAGCTTCACTAATAAAGACCAGGGTTATCTCTTCGGAAGGTATTTTTTCTTCTTCCTCTTCTTTTTTTTCTTCTTCTTTCTCTTCTTCTGGAAGAATCTCTTGTTCTGACGTTTTATCCGGCGGAACAGGGGTTTGTGTTTTTACTTTAAAAAACCAATACCAAAAAGTACCAATGCCGGCTAAGACAACTAAAATAATGCTGACAATTAAAATTCTGACCCAGAGTTTTTCCCTAATAGTTGGCTTTTTAGAAACAACCCTAATCAATTCTGGAGATGGCTTTGGCTTTGGAGGAACTTTTACAGGTTCTTTTTTGCTCTTCAAGGGCGAGTACAACCGTTTAAATAATTCTTTCCTTCTTTGCTCTTTTGCCATTACTTTTTCAGTTTTTCTTTTTCTTTCTTGCTCTTGCTTTATTTTCTCTTCCTCCCTGCCCGCTGACTTGTCCTCCGAAGTTTTAACGAAAGAGGGAGCTTTAGCGAAGGCAGGCTCTTTTTCCTCGCTCTTTCTTAATGTTTCAATTCTTTTTTTAGCTTCTGTAATTCTATCCTCTCTTTCAGCAGGCGCAGGAACAAGGATTGGTTTTTCTTCTGGTTCTTTAGGCGTTCCGCCTATTTTTCTTTCTATGTCTGCAATTTTAGCAGTTATGCTATTTCTTCTCTCTATTATAGTCTGGAATTTTTTCTCCAATTCTTTTGCCTGAAATTCTATTTTCTGTTTTTTTTCTTCTACCTCCCATCTCTTAGTTTCAATTTCTCTTCTTCTTTCTTCTATTGCCCATCTTTGTTTTTCTAATTCTTTTTTCCTATCCGGCTCCTTGGCTGCTTTTTCTTCTTCCTCAATCGCTTTCTTTTCGCTTTCAATTTTTTCTTCTTCCGTTGAAACGCTGTCTAATGTTGTTTGAATTCTGTTTATCTTGCTGAAAAACTCGGCTTTCTCTGACTCAAACGACACTCCGAGAACTTCAATGTCCTTGAGTTCTTTTTCCAATTCAATCTTTTTCAGCTCTAACTGAATATTTCTTTCTCTTTCAGCAATTTCTGACTGTCTGGCAAGCAGTTCTTTTTCTTTAGCCTCTATTTGCATTACCCGTACTTCAATTCTTTGCGTTTTAACATCTGATTTCTTTATCTCCTCATCCCAAGGCCATCTTTTTTTCTCCAGTTCCCTGCGTTTTTCTTCTATTGCCCATCTTTGTTTTTCTATTTGCCTTCTCTCTTTTGGTGTTTTTGCCTCTATTTCTTTTTCTTCAATCAACCTCTGAGCTTCTTCAGTTTCCTTCTCTTTAATTGCAATGGAATGAAAGCCTTTTTTCGCTTTCTGTAATTCTTCTAAAGCTGCTGTTCTCTGCGATTCTAATGGTTGTTTCTCTTCAGCCAATTCTTGAATTTTTTTCTTAATCTCAACTTCTTCTTTTTTAAGGACCTGCCTTTCTTCAAAAAGAATATCTGTTTTACTTTTTGCTTTTTCAACTTCTTCAACTTGCTCAATTTGCTCAATTTTCTTAGCTTCTTGTTCTCTTCTCTTTCTTTCTTCTTCCTCTGCTAAAGACTTGGAAACAGCAGCCTCCTCTTCTTCCTCCATTCTCATTCCCTGCCTTTCTAATTCTTTTAATTCTTCAGCTTCTTTTTCCCTTCTCCTTTGTTCTGCTATCTTCTTTTTTTCTTCATCTCCAGCGACATCTACAACAGCCGCGCCATTTTTAACAGTTTCTTTTTGAAGACGAGCAATATCTTTTTTCATCGTCCTGATAGCGTTTTTTGGAATAAATTCTTCTGGCATAGATATTACTTTAATAGCGTTAAATTGATTCTGCCTTGGTCGTCAACGGAAATCACTTTTACAGAAACAATATCTCCTATTTTTACCACGTCTTCAACTTTTTCTACTCTTTTATCAGACAATTTAGATATATGAATTAACCCGTCTTGGCCTGGTAAAATTTCAACAAAGGCGCCAAAATCTAAAATCCTTTTTACTTCTCCTTGAAAAACCTCTCCGACCTTAACTTCCCTGGTAATATTCTTTACCCAAACAACTGCCTTTTTTGCCGCTTCTTCTTTTTCTGAAGTAATAAATACAAGGCCGGAATCCTGTATGTCTATTTCTGCCCCTGTTTCAGCAATAATTTTATTAATAACTTTTCCTCCCGGTCCTATTAATTCCCCAATTTTATCCGGATTAATTTGAACAGTGAAAATGCGGGGAGCATAAGGAGAAAGCTCAACTCTGGGCTTTGATATGGTTTTTTCCATCACATCTAAAATTTTGTTTCTTGCTTTTTTAGCCCTGTTTAACGCCTGCTCTATAATCTTTCTGTCTATTCCATTAACTTTTACATCCATTTGAACAACAGTAATTCCCTGCCTAGTGCCGGCTACTTTAAAATCCATATCTCCATGATGGTCTTCCGGTCCTTGAATGTCAGTTAATAACTTATATTTTCCTGTTTCTTCATCTTTAATCAAGCCAATAGCAATTCCAGCGGCTAATCCTTTTACAGGAACTCCTGCGTCCATTAAAGCTAATGAACATCCGGACACAGAAGCCATTGACGTTGAGCCATTTGAAGAAACAATCTCAGATACAATCCTTATTGTATATGGAAACTCTTCAACATTAGGAAGCAAAGGCAAAAGCGCTTTTTCAGCTAATACTCCGTGGCCGATTTCTCTTCTCCCAGGCCCTCTCAACGGCTTTACCTCTCCGGCTGAATAAGGAGGAAAGTTATAATGATGCATAAATCTCTTATCCCCGACAATCTCCATCCCTTCTATCAACTGCTGATCGCCCGGGCCGCCTAAAGTTAAAATAGACAATGCTTTAGTTTGACCCCTGGAAAACAATCCTGACCCATGGGTTCTGGGAATCAGCCCTATTTCTGAAGTAATCTTTCTGACTTCATCCAATTTTCTCGCGTCAACCCTCTTATCATATTTTATAACGTTTTCGTGAACTAATCTATCTGCTTCTTTGTCTAAAAAACTTAAAGCATATTTTAATTTATTATTATCTTCATATTTATCCTCAATAAAAAAGCTAAGCTCTTTTGTTAAATCATCAAGCTGTTCTGATCTTTTAATTTTATCTTTTTGGAAAAACGCTTTTTCAAATT
>CAZOVC010000010.1:0-16007 GCA_964583485.1 uncultured Candidatus Saccharibacteria bacterium | reverse complement strand
CTTCAGGAGCAGCATCAATCTGATCAACGCTTTTCTCTTGAGCGCCTAATCCTTTCAGGTTTAAAACATGCAGTATTGCTGCAGTTAAAGTGGTTTTACCATGGTCAACGTGACCAATGGTTCCAACGTTAATGTGGGGTTTTACCCTTTCGAATTTTTCTTTTCCCGCCATAGTTCATTTTAACATCTTAACATTTAAGCATTTTAACAATTGTTAAAATGTTAATATGTTAAAATGTTTATATGTTTAAATGTTTATATTTTAATCTTATTATATTTATAAAAATTTGTCAACAATATTACCGTCTCTTCCCTTCAATTATTTCCTGAGCGATGTTTTTAGGCGCTTCATCATAATAATCAAACTCCATGGTAAAGGTTCCTCTGCCTTCGGTTAAAGACCTTAAAGCAGTAGAATAACCAAACATTTCAGACAAAGGTATTTTAGCATCAATAACTTTTAGATTTAATCTATCCTTGGTTTCCTCAATTCTTCCCCGTCTTGCTGACAAATCTCCTATTGAATCTCCAAAAAATTCTGAAGGCACAATAACTTCTAATTTCATAATCGGTTCCAGTAAAACTGGTTTTGCTCTTCTTGCTGCTTCCTTAAGAGCAATGGATGCGGCAATCTTAAAAGCATTCTCTGAAGAATCCACATCATGGAAAGAACCATCATATAAAGTGACTTCTAAATCTACTACTGGATAACCAGCTAAAATACCTTTATCCATTGCTTCCTTAACTCCTTTCTCTACAGCTGGAATAAATTCTTGAGGAATAACACCGCCTTTAATCTTATTTATAAATTCAAAATCCTGGCCGCGTTCTTTCGGCTTAACCCGAAGCCAAACATGCCCATACTGGCCCCTGCCTCCTGATTGTCTAATATATTTGCCTTCTGCCTCTGCTTCCTGCTTAATTGTCTCTTTGTAAGCAACCTGCGGCCTGCCAACTGAACCTTCGACTTTAAACTCTCGCTTCATTCGCTCAACAATAATTTCCAAGTGGAGTTCGCCCATTCCAGAAATAATGGTCTCCCCGGTTTCCAAATCACCTTTCATTTTGAAAGTTGGGTCTTCTTCACTTAATTTTTTCAAAGCTAAGCCCATTTTCTCTTGGTCTGCTTTTGTCTTTGGTTCAATCCGAATAGAAATAACCGGGTCAGGAAAAATAATTTCCTCCAAAACAATCGGCGTTGTCTCGTCGCAAAGAGTATGACCAGTTCCAGTTTTTTTAAGACCAACTGTAGCTGCAATATCTCCAGTAAAAACTTCTTTAACTTCTTCCCTTTCAGCGGCATGCATTCTTAAAATCCTACCAATTCTTTCTTTTTCACCAGTTGTTGAATTCAATAAATAAGAGCCAGCTGTCAAAGAACCAGAATAGACGCGGAAATAAGTAAGAGTGCCGACATAAGGATCAGCTGCGACTTTGAAAGCCAAAGCGCTAAACTTTTCTGAGTCATCTGGTTTTCTCTCAATTTCTTCACCTGTTTTAGGATGAATCCCCTTAATAGACGGCATATCTTTAGGACTAGGAAAATAAAAACAAACAGCATCAAGCAAAGACTGGATTCCTTTGTTCTTTAAAGCGCTCCCGCAAAAAACAGGAACCAGCTTATATTCCAAAACAGCTTTACGTAAGATCTTTTGAAGATCTTTTATTGAAGCTTCTTTGCCAGTCAAGTATTCTTCCAAGAGTTTTTCGTCTTCAGCAGCAATCTTTTCAACCATTTTCTCTTGCCATTTCTTTGCTTCTGCTAATAAACTCTTTGGAATTTCTTCTTCTTTGACAAGCTGGCCAAAATCACCTTCAAATCTTAAAGCTTTCATTTTTAAAAGGTCAATCACTCCTTCATACTTGTCTTCTTCTCCAATCGGAATCTGCAAAGCTACTGCATTTGGAGTTAGTTTCTCTAAAATTGAATCTAAACTCTTTTTGAAATCAGCGCCAGTTCTATCTAATTTATTAATAAAGCAAATTCTAGGCACTTCAAATTTATCTGCCTGACGCCAAACCGTTTCTGATTGAGGCTCTACCCCAGCCACTCCGTCAAAAACAACCACTGCTCCATCTAAAACTCTTAATGACCTTTGAACTTCAGCAGTAAAATCAATATGGCCCGGAGTATCAATAATATTTATTCTGTATTCATTCTCTTTCTTTTTCTCTTGGCCTCCTGGCACCCAAAAGCAAGTGGTAGCAGCCGAAGTAATAGTAATTCCTCTTTCTCTTTCCTGTTCCATCCAATCCATAATTGCCTGACCCTCATGAACCTCTCCAATCTTATGAGAAATTCCAGTATAGAAAAGCACCCGTTCAGTAACGGTTGTTTTTCCAGCATCAATATGAGCAATAATTCCTATATCTCTTATTCTTTCAATTGGATATTCTCTCGGCATAATATTTTACCAGGCAAAGTGGGCAAAGGCGCGGTTAGCTTCTGCCATACGATGGGTATCGCTTTTTTTCTTAATCGCCCAACCAGTATTATTTGCCGCATCCATTAATTCAGCAGCTAATTTCTCTCTCATCGGCTTTCCCTTTTTTGACTTAGCTCCTGAAATTATCCAACGCATAGCTAAAGCCATTTTTCTCTCCCCTTTCACTTCTACTGGAACTTGATAAGTTGCTCCACCAACTCTTTTTGATTTTACTTCAAGCAAAGGAGAAGCATTTTTCAAAGCAAGTTCAAAAACTTCTAATGGTTCTTTTTTTGTCTTTTCTTTTATAATATCAAAAGCGCTATAAACAATTTTTCTGGCTATTGTCTTCTTGCCTTTTCTCATAATCTGATTAATAAACCTGGCAACAATGATATTGTTATAAACAGGATCAGGTATTATAGGATGTTTTTTTATTTTCTTTCTCATAAAATGCGATACTAATATACTAATTTCATACCAATGATACGAATAGTCCAAGAAGCTTCCTACAAATCATTAGTATAATTCGTATGTCATTCGTATATTGGTATCGCTATGTTTTAACTTTTTTAGTTCCGTATTTGCTTCTTCCCTGCTTTCTTCCTTCTACTCCTCCAGTATCCAAAACTCCTCTAACTACGTGATATCTAACTCCGGGCAAATCTTTAACTCTCCCCCCGCGAAGCAAAACAATAGAGTGCTCCTGCAAATTATGCCCTTCACCGGGAATATAGGCCGTAACTTCCATTCCGTTAGTTAAACGAACTCTGGCTACCTTTCTTAAAGCTGAGTTTGGCTTTTTAGGAGTAACAGTAAAAACTTTTAGGCAAACTCCTTTTTTGTACGGAGAAGGATAGCTCCTTGGTCTATTTTTAAGAACGTTAAAACCAAATGCTAAAGCAGGCGTCTTAGAACGCTTTTTTTCTTTTTTTCTTTTCTTTTTTATTAATTGATGAATTGTTGGCATAATCTCATAAATTAGCAAATAAATCTTAAATTGTCAATCAGAATAAAGGAAAGCCTGTGATTAGGCTAAAAATAAAGTTAATGATATTAATTACATATGAGAAGGCAAAGAAAATAATAAATAAAAGGATGAAAAGACCAAACTGACTTAGAAATATCTTTACATTCCTTGCAGACGGAGGGAGTAATGCAAAAAGGATGTGAGAGCCGTCTAAAGGAGGAACAGGCAGTAAATTAAATATTGCTAATAATATATTAATATAGACAACATACGAAAACATTACAATAAGGCCTGGAAAAACAAATAAGCCAGGGAAAAATCTTAAAATCAATCCAAAGAACAGTGCTATTGTTAAGTTTGCAGCTGGGCCGGCTAAAGCAACCTTCATAGATCCATATTTTTGATCTCGGAAGTTACGAGGATTAATTGGAACCGGCTTTGCCCAGCCAAAAATAATTCCTCCACCAGTTATTCTTGACATAATAATCAAAAAAAGAGGCACCAGAACTGAACCAATTGGATCTAAGTGTTTCAATGGATTTAAAGTAAGACGACCTGCGTATTTTGCAGTAGGATCGCCTAAGTAATAAGCAACTGAGCCATGAGCAATCTCATGGATAATAATAGAAAATATTAAAACGATAATTAGAAATATATATTCCATTCCCTTAATATATCATAAATCTTGCTAAAATTAAAATATTCTGATAAGCTAAAATCACTATGGCAAAAGAATGCGCAATATGTAAAAAAGGTTCAATAATGGTTTGGAAACTAAGAAAGCTCAGGGGAAAATATAATCCAACTGTTAAAAAAAGAAAATACCCAAATCTACAATGGGTACGTTTGCCTTCTGGTGAACGCGTCTTAGCCTGCGCCAAATGCATCAAAGCAATGGCGAAGAGGAAGTAATTTAAAGCCCTATGGTATCAGGAAAGATTCTTCGGAAAATATTCCAAGTGGGTGCTGCCTGTATTTACCAAGGTAAGTACAGAGGTAAGCTCCCTTTTAAATAAGTATAGTCCAGAATCTAACTAGATAATCACAGGGCTGTTTTTATTATATTATAGATTAAGGGCTTTTGTCAATTGCTTAATTAAAGAAACTACTACTGGCGGAGGCATCAAGCTGTAACAAGAAACTTTATCATCATCCAAAACCTGCCAGGGTTTTTCAATTATCTTTACTTCTCTATTTTTCTCATCCCATTCATAACTGTATTCTGGAGTAATCTCATAATCATCAACAAATTCTTTTGCTTTATCTTTTGGTACTGAATTTCTCAAAAGAACTTTTGGAATTCCATAAAGAGAAAAGGCTTGTTTTATAAGGTTCTCATCTGTCTTTAATCTTTCCTTAATTGGCTCTATGCCCAATTCATCTCCTTCTTTAACAACCATTCTTACTCCCTTGCACTCAGAATTATCACAGATAAGATGAAACTTTTTTTCTTCTTGATCATACTCTACTTTCTTTGTTGGAAAAAGTTTTAAACTTCTTGATGTCTGGCATAAAGGACAAATAACTCTATGTTTTATTCTCTCATCAATAACTGCTTCAGGAACATCAATTAAAACAAAAATATCAGGATCCTGCCTATATTCAATTAAATCTCTAAAAAATAAAGAATAAGAAACTTGATCCAGTTCTCTGGGAAAGCCGTCAATGAAAATAGCTTTCCTCTCTTTTTTAGCTATTTCTCTTTTTGCTAAAGCTAAGATTAATTCTGAGGGCAAAAGTTTAGAGGTAGTTCTATTTTCTAAAGATTTTATTATTTCTTCTAAAGGAACAAAACCTCTATAGTTCTTTTCAAGAAAATTAATTAATTCTTTTCTCTTCTCTCCATCCTTTAATTCTTTATCTACTTCTCTAATCATATCTCCAATTGAAAAATGTTCCACCCTGTCTTTATCAACTATTTCTTTAAACATCTTAGCATAAGTGCCTTTTCCAGAGTTTTTCTTCCCTAACAAATAGACAATAAAAGTATTTTCTTTTAGATATTCTCTTAATTTTTTAATCTCTTCTCCTGCTTTCAGCTCAAAATAGGCCTGCCTTTGTTTAAAATCAGTCAGGTCAAACTTCTTTGAAGAATCAATCTTAGTTTTAAATAATGGAAATTCTAAACCACGCATATTTTATTTGTATACCAAATTGTTCAAGATGTGTAAAGTGTTGTCGGTATCCGATACCGACAACACTACTATCACGCTTTTTTTCATTTTACTCTAAAATCGTTTCCGTCAGAAATAATTTTAATGTCACCTAATTCTTTGGTTATGAGAATCTCTATATTAAACTGCTGGAGATTTTCCAAAACCTCTTGATTCGGATGACCCCAGGGGTTTTCTCCAACACTTATAACAGCAATTTCAGGAGAAACAATTTCTAAAAACTCCAATGAGCTTGATGTTTTGCTCCCGTGATGAGCCACTTTTAGAATATCTGAATCTAAATCAATAGACTTATTAACTAATTTTCTTTCAACTGATTTTTCAATATCTCCTGTAAGCAAAAAAGAAATATTATTGAAAACTAAACGAGCTATAATAGATGTATTATTAACTTTTTTAATTTCTTGACCTTCTAAGGTTTCAAAAGGATAAAGAATAGAAAGACATATATTTTCAGATAAATCTATTCTCTGCCCGGCTTCAGCTATTATTATATTAGCTCCTTCTTTTTCAATCAAGCTAATCCATTCTTGATATTCAGCAGTATCTTTAATAACTCCGGTCCATAAAATATTTTTAACTTTATACCTTTTCAAAACTTCCAGCAAACCAAATAAATGATCGTGGTCGGGATGGGTCAAAATCACTAAATCAATTATTCTATCATAAAAAGGCATCTCTTCTCCTAATTTTTCTAAAACAGTTAAATCAGGCCCCCCATCAATCAAAACCTGAAATCCATCTGGCGTTTCAATAAAAATACTATCTCCTTGGCCAACATCAAAAAACACTACCTCAAGAAACTTCGGTTGACTCAACTCCAAAATAACAACCCCAGTCAGAACATTCAAACAAACCAAAATTCCTAAAACAATCCAAACTAATTTTTTATTCTTCAAAGTCATTTTTTAATTATTGCAGCTTAGACTGCATAATTACGGCGCTCGGTTAAAAAATAAAAATAAATTTTTATTTTCTTCTCTCACTTGTAATTATAGCAAATTTAAACCAAAAGCCCCCGCCTAAGGCGGGGGCTGCGGTTCGAACCGAGATTTTCTATTTTCCAAAATTCGCTGCGTCTTCTTTTCCTACAATTCTAAACATTTTCGTGCCACACGAAGGACAGGTTCCTGAAATAGCATGCCTTTTAACCTTACCTTTCCCTTTCATTGAAACTAATTTAGGGTTTTCCATTTTTACGTTCTTTTTTTTGCATTTAACGCAATATCCTGTGTAATCCATAGTATTATAAATTTAATTCTTTTAAAAACGACCTTTAAGAGTAAAAAAAGTTATTCACACCTTTATTATAGCTTAAATTAAGCAAAGAAGGTAGTCAACCCCTTAATATTATTCCACCGCCTAAAAGTTCCTGACCTTTATAAAACACCGCTGACTGGCCGGGCGTAATTGCTCGTTGAGGTTTTGTAAATATAACCTTGTTTTTATCTACAACAGCTGAAGCTAATTTATGTCTATATCTAATTTTAGCCATAACTTTCAAGGGAAGCTTTTTTTTAGAAATCCAATTAACATCTTTAACAATCAATTCTTTTTTATATAAATCTCTTTCATTTTTAGTAACAATTAAAACGTTTTTCTTTGTATCTTTATCTAAAACATAATATGGACCAGCTGACAATCTTGTGCCTTTCCTTTGGCCAATAGTATAAAAACACAATCCGGGATGCTCGCCTATCTTTCTGCCTTCTTTATCAACAATCCGGCCCGGCTTTGGTTTGATGTATTTTTTTAAAAAATCGTTCAAACTGGTCTGAATAAAGCAAATTTCCTGGGATTCGCGAATATCCAGAACCAGCAGCTTAAACTTTCGGGCCAAAGCGCGAACTTGCGGCTTTGTATAACCGCCGACCGGAAATAAAACTCTGCTCAATTGTTTCTGATTCAACTGCCAGAGAAAATACGATTGGTCTTTGTTTTTGTCTTTTGCCTTAAACAATCTTCCATTTTTCAAACGAACATAATGTCCAGTGGCAAGAAAATCTCCGGGAATTTTCTGAAATAAAAGTTCAAATTTAATTTCTTTGTTGCAGACAACGCAGGGATTAGGAGTTCGGCCTAATTTATATTCTTTTATAAAATAATCAACCACTTTCTTCTTAAATTCTTTTTGGAAATCTAAAATATAAAAATCAATGCCCAGCTTCTTAGCTGCTTCTTGAGCTTTTTTCCCATCAAAGCCCGGCCATAATTTCAGAAAGACGCCAATAACATTAAAGCCATCTCTTTTCAAAAGAGCCGCCGCCACACTTGAATCAACTCCGCCCGACATCGCCACAATCACTTTATTGTTTTTTGACATTGTTTTTTTCATTTTTCTTATTCTATCAAAATTTTAAAAAATAAAAAACGGGGAACTTCCTTGCTCCCCGAGTCCCATCAATTTATTTAAAGATCAATCTGGCCGATTTTCCATCCCGCCGCCTCATATTCTTTGACCCTTTCCTTTTGTTTCTCCTGATATTGCTTGTAACGCTCCGCCCATACCGAATTCTTTGCGAGAAGCTTCTCCGCTTCTGAATTTTGATACAGTACAAACAAATTTTTATTCCTAACCAACAAAACTGCGCTCGCTGTTTTGTTCTTCACAACAAAAATGTCTACTATACCAACATCCAGACCCTTACTTTTAAGATAATCGTAAACTATCCAGATACCGTCGCGCTCTCTTGGCTTTACCGGGTTTTTTATTCTTTTTACCCCGGAACGATTAGGAAGTTGATAATAAACAACAACCGGAGAACAACCTTTAACAGGAGAAAAATGGTAAAGGTTACCGCAATACATATCTATCAATCCAGAAGGATGCTTATGGCTAAATGCGTAAGGGCAGTAACGAACATAATTTGGAACCAAGCCAGAAGGATGTTTATGGCTGAAAGCATATGGCGAGTAATGAAACCCGCGATGCCGCGCTTTGATAGCACCGGGCGCAAGTATTAATATTACTACTATTAACAACAAAGTTCTTCTCATTTTCAGCTCCTTTCTGTTTCATCTATTTCACCACAAGTTGACAAGTTGGACAAATAATTTTTCCCTTAATCCTTTTAACACAAACAAGTTCTCCTCCTGATACTTCAACTATATTATTTCCACATAAAGGACAAACTGGATATTTATGGGCATCATATAAAAATATCCCTATTCCTAACAATATAGAAATTCCATAGACAATTCCTATCCACAATAAAACATTCATAACATTTCCTCCTCAATTTAATTAATAAAGAACGTTTTTTTACGCTAATTAAAATATAACATACCCAAAAATCCTGTCAAGTTTTTTTTGACAAATAATCATTAATTGCTTTTTTCAAAGCATCAACAGCAAGCAATGAACAATGGTATTTTATTTCAGGCAATCCTCCTAATGATTTTACAACCTTGTTACTGTCAATTTTCAATGCTTGTTGTAAGGTTTTCCCTTTTGCCAAATCAGTAACAACACTGCTGGTGCTAATTGCGGCAACACATCCGAACGTCTCATATCTTATATCCTTAATTATCTCTCTTCCTTTCTTATCTTTCTCTACTTTAATATACAAGTGCATTACATCTCCACATATTGGATTCCCGACTTTCCCAACACCATCAGGATTTTTCATTTTTCCATAATTATGAGGCTTTTGAAAATGTTCTATAACTTTTTTTGAGTAAGTTCCATTAGGCATAAGGTGAAATTTCTCTTAATTTTTTTACAATTTTTGGTAAAACCTTAATAAAATAATCAATTTCTTTTTCTGTTGTCCATCTTCCTAAAGAAATCCTTAAAGAGCCATGGGCTTCCTGCGGCTTTAAGCCAATTGCTAAAAGAATATGACTTGGTTCTAATTTAATTGAAGAACAGGCAGAACCAGTTGAAGCAGCAATCCCCTGCAAATCAAGTTGTAAAACCAATGACTCTCCTTCAATAAAAGAAAAATAAAAACTGGCATTATTAGACAATCTATTTTCAGGATGACCTGCCTCGCCGCAAGGCGGGCCTGTTAAATAAGAATCTTTTATCTTTAAAATATTTTTAATTAGTTTATCTCTTAACTTAGCTATCTTTTGACCCTCTTTTCTCATTTCTTTCTTGGTAATCTCACAGGCCCTTGCAAAACCAACAATTGCTGGCACATTAATTGTTGACCCTCTTAAACCCATTTCCTGACCACCGCCATGTAAAATAGGTTCAATTTTAACGCCTTCTTTAATAAACAAACAAGCAGCTCCTTTTGGTCCATATATTTTATGTGAACTGGCTGTTAGCAAATCAATGTTCATTTTATCTATGTCAATAGGAATCTTTCCAAAACTCTGAACAGCATCGGTGTGGAAATAAATGTCTTTGTTTTTACAAATTTTTCCAATCTTTTCAATCGGCTGAATAGTGCCAATCTCATTTGAAGCATGGATTATAGAAACTAAAATAGTATCTTTCCTTATTGCTTTCTTAATGTCCAGGGGACTAACCAAACCATATTTATTAACCGGTATTCTAGTTATCTTAAACCCTTGTTTTTCCAACCAATTAGCTGTTTCTATTATGCATGGATGCTCAATTTGAGAAATAATAATATGACCGGCAAACCCACCTTCGCCAAGATTTCGGCGGGCAAGAGCAATTCCTTTTAAAGCAAAATTATTGCTCTCTGTTGCTGAACCAGTAAAAATTATATCATTTGGCTTAGCATTTATTAAATCAGCCACTGTTTTTCTGCCTTTTTCTAAAGCGATTTTTGCTTCTTGTCCAAATTTATGAATAGACATTGTATTTCCAAACTTCTCTTTAAAAAAAGGCCTCATTGTTTTAATAACACGAGTATCCACTGGAGTAGTTGCCGCATAATCAAAATATATTTTCTTCATAATTGTTTTATACCACTATTTCGTCTCAAAATCAAGAATTAAAACAAAATTAAAACAAAACGCCCCGCAGTAAAACAGCGGGGCGAAATTGTTTTTCGTAATCTAAATGCGTTTTACATTCACTGCATTTTCTCCTTTTGGAGAATCAGCTTTTTCGAAAGATACTCTGTCTCCTTCTTTAAGCTGGTCATAGCTTACTTCTTGAAGTTCATTGCTGTGAAAGAATAAATCTTTTTCTTCACCATCAACATCAATGAATCCAAATCCTTTGTCTGTAAGTTTTTTAATTGTTCCTTCCATAACTAAAGATAAAATTAATTAATTAATTTAAGGTTTTAAACCTAAAGTTTAGCGTCTTTGAAAAACTCGACTACATTTTATTAGACAACTATCTTATTTAAGAAGTGTAGCATATATGAAATAAAAGTCAATAGAAGCGTTACTCATATCTTAACGCGTCAACTGGCTTAAGTTTAGAAGCATTCCGAGCAGGTAAATATCCGGCAATACAGCCAATTAAGAAAGAAAATGTTAAGCCAAAAAGAATAAGCTGCGGGCTGATTGATGCTTTTAAATAAAATGTTCCTGTTGCTTGAACCGCAAATTCAGCCAATTTGGCCAAACCAAGACCTAAAACTATACCTCCTAAACCGCCAAATAATCCAAAGAATCCCGATTCAATTAAAAACAATATAGTAATAGTTCTGCCTTTTGCGCCAACTGCTTTCATAATTCCGATTTCTCTGATTCTTTCATGGACAGAAGTATACATAGTATTCATTATTCCAATTCCTCCAACAACAATAGCTATTGAGGCAAATCCAAAAATAGCTGCCTGGATTAAAGCCATTATATCCTGAACTATCCCAGCCACTTTTTCGCTGCTAAGAACTGAAAAAGAAGGTGAATCTTCTCCTCTTCTTCTTTTTCTGCTTTCATTAAGACTATTCTTAATATTCTCTACCACGTCATCTACTGAATAACCCGGCTTAATCTTAGCCATAACCATCTTAGCCCCTGTTCTTTCTCCGGTAACTTCTGAAAAAAGAGTCAAATCCATAGTAATTGTAGAATCATCTTGTTTATTGCCTAAAGATTTTAAAATACCGACAACTTCAAATTTCTTTCCACTAATGGTTACTTCTGCTCCGACTTCCATTCCAGGAAAAATATCCTCTGGAACTGCCCGGCCCACGATAATTTCCCTTTTTCCAGCAACAGGCCATTGCCCATCTATTAAATCCCAACCCATATCTTCTTTTAATAAACTCATGCCGCTTTCCCAAGAAACTCCATTTATTAAAATTGTTTTTACTCTTCCTTCATGCCTTACCGCTTCTGCTTTATAATTCATAGGAACAATTGTTTCTACGCCTTCTGATTTTTCAATTGCCTTTATATCATCTTCAGTTAATTCTAAACCGCCGGCCATCATTGTGGCCATATCAGTAATCTCTCCCGGCATAACTATAATTAAATCATTTCCCATCATATTCAACTGCTGCATTATCGCGCCTTTTACGCCTTCGCTCAAAGATAATAAAGAAATAATCAAAAATACGCCTATAACAACGCCAATCATAGTAAGCCAGCTTCTAACAGGCCTTCTTCTCAAACTCCTTATAGCAATTTTTATGTATTCTTTTAAGTTTCCCATAAAGCTTCTTTTTCTGCTAAATGATTATGAGTTATTTCTCCATCTTTGATATTAATTGTTTCTTCAGTATAGTCAGCGATATTAGAATCATGAGTAACAACAATAATTGTCTTTTTCTTATTTTTATGAAGGTTAATAAATATCTCCATAATCTTTTTTCCGGTAGAAGAATCCAGGTTTCCTGTTGGCTCATCAGCAACTATAATTTCGGGATCATTTGCTAAACTCCTGGCAATAGCTATTCTTTGACGCTCGCCCCCTGAAAGCTCTCCTGGTTTATGAGAAAATCTTTTTTCCAAGCCAAAATCAGTAAGCAGTTTCTTTGCTCTTTCCATTCTTTTTTTTTCAGGAACTCCTTGGAAAACCATAGGAAGTATTACGTTTTCAAGGGCTGTAAGATTATGAAGCAAATTAAACTGCTGAAATACAAACCCAATTCTTTGTCCTCTTATTTGAGCAAGATCATCTTCAGGAAGTTCTGAAATATTCTGTCCTTCTAAAAAAACCTTTCCCTTGGTGGGAACATCTAAAGCTCCGACAATATGCAAAAGAGTTGATTTACCAGAACCAGAAGGACCCATTATGGCCACAAAAGAGCCCTGGTTTATCACCAGGCTCACTCCTTTTAAAACAGTAAGGTCAACTTCTCCTAATTTATATGTTTTCCAAACATCTTGTACTTTTATTAATTCCTCTGGCATACTATTTTAATATTATCATATCATCCAAAAAAAGAAACCCTTACACATAAACTATGTAAGGGCTTTTTGTTTCAAAGGAACAGTGCTTACTTGCGGAGGGCAGCAAACCGGTAATGGGGTAATCTTCCGAAGCAGGCCTGTTCTCTTATCTCTAGTTAAAATAAAATTTCCTTCAACTGCGGCCCGAAGATGGTTTCTCAAGTCTTCCGGATCAAACGGGTATCCATTTGTTTGCCGAAGTTGTCGCCCGATTTCAAACAACTGACCAGTAATACTTTCATACAATTCGCCTGCGACTTTTGTAGCCATGACGATTCTCCTTAAAAAGTGCTATTATTTGATGTATTAAATACTCTGTTTAATACATTTGTATTATATCAAATTGCTTAATTTCTGTCAAAGACTTGACAAGGACTTTTGATTTGCTATACTGATATAAACGCTAGTATAGTTCGTACACTACGAGCTAAACTGGGTACCACAAAAAGAGTTCTTTTAAAAGAGCTCTTTTTGTTTTATAATATAATCGTGGATCTGGGCCTGTGGTGTATATATGTAACATACTGGTGTTGGTACCCAGTGAAGCGGGTGCAAGTCCCGCCGGGTCCACGCTAAAAGGTCTCTTAATTTTCAAGGGGCTTTTTGGTTTTTATTCCTGTTTTTCGCCGATGATAACTTGTTCGCCTTCTTCTAAGCCGGAGATAACTTCAATGTATTCATCGCCCTCTAAGCCGATCTCTATTTTTCTTTCCTCAACATCTCCTTTTTTGAAAACTCTAACTATGTTTTCTCCATCTATCTTTTTTAAGACCGCCTTAGAAACAATTAATACATTTTCTTTTTTATCTGTTTCAATAATAATATCAGCTGTCATTCCTGGTTTAATGTTTTCTTTTTCAGTGCTAAAAATAATATTAACTTCATAATATACTACTCCGTCAATCAATTTTTCCGCCGGGTCAATTGAAATTACTCTGCCTTCTAAAACTTCGTCAGGAAAAGCAGGTAAATTGATTCTAACAAAATTGTCTATTTTAATATTGACAATATCCTCCTCATATATATCTACTTCTACTTGAAATGGGCCTTCTGGCAAAAAAGAAATTACTGAATCAGTTGTTTGAACTGTCTCTCCTTCCCTTTTATTAATCTTTGTTATTTGTCCCTGAATAGGACTTTTTAAAACTGACTCATTTATTGTATTGTATAAAAGAGAAACCTTGGCTTGCGCCTGTTTTATTTTAGCCGAATACAAATTAATATTCTCCTGCGTAGGTCCGGCTTTTTTCAAATCAAGCTCATCTTGCGCTTTTTGCAATTTAGCTTCAGCTGTAGATACTGATGCTTCAGCAATATTAATATTTGTTTCATTGGTAATCTTGGTTAATGAAATATTTTGCTGAGCAGCAACAAGATTAGTATAAACAGTATTAATGTATGTTTTTTGATTATCTAAAGATGTTTTATCAGAGTCAGAAACAGTATCACGGTAAGCTATTGCTTCTGTTGCATCTCTAACTGCTTCCAAAGCCTGTTTTGTATCTGAAAGAGCATCTTTTGTTTCAGAAAGAGCTGTATCAATATCTTTATGAAGAGAATCTGCTTTTGCCTCGTCAATATATGCTTTTGCGCTATTCAGAGCATTCTTAATTTTGTCTTTATTTTCTTTAACTATGAGCGACGTTTGATCGCTTGAACTAAAATATGTGCGTCTAATATCATCTACTACGTTGTATGCGTTATAAATTTTCAAATAAGCATCATCTAAAACATCAAGAGCATCTTCATAGGCCTGATCTAAATCTTCTTCAGCATCTGCCTTAACATCTTCTAAACTCTGTTTAGCATTCTGAAGAGTAACTTGAGTATTTAAAACTTCTGCTTCAGCAACTTTAATTTCTTCAACAGAAGAACCAGCTAAAAGCTTATTATAATCTGCCTGGGCTACTTCTAAAACAGCCTGAGCTTCAGTGAGCTCAATATATAGCTGGCTCGTATCAAGTTTAGCTAATTTCTGCCCGGACTCAACATTATCCCCTTTTTTAACATATATCTCATCAATTCTTCCTGAATTCTTAAAGCCGAGATTTACCTCTTCAGAAATCTTAACTGCTCCGGTTTCTGAAACTTCTTTAATAACAGTTCCATAAGAAACTTTTTCTAAAATATATTCGGACTCCCCGTCTTTAACAAAAAAGTTATATATAATAAAACCCAAAACAGCGATAACAATAATTATTATAATTATTTTTTTACTAAATATCTTTTTCAACATAATTTTACTAAAATTATTTCTTAATTATTTTATTATATCTTTTTTAATAAAAAAACGCAAATAAAAACCCGCCATTAGCTAAAGCTAGAGACGGGGGTGTTAGTAATTATATATTAAACATTTCCTGAATAGATGTCAAGTGGAAAACATCCCCGTGCAAAAATCCGACGATCTTCGGATTTTTGGCACACTAAAATTTGACAAAAAATTTAGCGGAGTTGTTTTTTAAAAAATGTAATAAATTCCAAGCCCAAAAAGAATTATTGCTTCTAATAAAGTTATCCAAATAATAGCTTTGCTGGAAGCAAGCCAAATCTTCATTGTTAAAAAGGCAACAAGAAAAACAATAATCTCATCCAGCATATAGAAGAAAAGAAAAATTGCAATATATAATAAATATTGAAAAACAGAAAGTCCTGACTGTGTTAATACTCCTGCAAAAATTACTGGAACTGCAGCTGAACAGGGAAATTCTACAATAGTGATTATTCCAGCAAATAGCAGCACGCTTCCTAATATTAAAATAATATTTCCTGATTCTTTAAGAGATTTCTGAAATCTTGAAGAAAATCTTGATATTATCCTATTTCCAGCGCTTATCTCACAACCTGGTCCATACTTCTTGAATTTGATAAATTGTCTTAAAAAATAAATCCCTCCTCCTATAGCTAAAAGACCTATCAAAATCTCCATAATTCTAATATATGGGATAAGAAAAGAGAAAATATGATACCAAATAACTATTAATAATCCATAGACAACAGCTGTAGTAACAATAAAAAGACCGCCAAAAAGCAGGGTCTTTTTTCTTGAACCAAGAGCTAATACCAAGCCCAAAATCAAAACCAAAGCTCCGAGAGAACAAACATTAAAGCCGTCTAAAATTCCTAAAACAACAGCTAAAACAGGTAAAGAATATTTTTTAATAT
>CAZOVC010000009.1:0-16207 GCA_964583485.1 uncultured Candidatus Saccharibacteria bacterium | reverse complement strand
CGTTCCCGCAAAATTCGGTTCGAGCCAATCTTTTTGAGAAAAAAGATTTTCCCGCAAAGCGATAATAATTCCGCGAAGCGGAATTGCCCAAAAGCGATATTCAGCTGCGCGGACAAGGCATAGGAACTCCCGATAGATAATAAATCCATATACTAACTATAGTATGTAGAACCAAAGTTAGCAAGCGTGTATACTAAAATTATCAAGTATGAAAAGAGAAATTTTAATAAAATTCGGAAACAAAGTTAGAAAAGAGCGTGCCAAATTAGGATTATCGCAGGAAGGATTAGCCGCTAAAACTGGCGTTCATAGAACCTACATAGAAATGATTGAAAGAGCAGAAAAAAATATAACTTTGGAAAACATAGAAAAAATGGCAAAAGCACTTAATTTAAAGTTATCTGATTTTTTTAGCGATTTTTAATTATGTCATCATTTGATAAATTTCTAACAAAGTTTGTTGAAAGTTTTAACGGCAAAGATCCGATAATTTTTAGCGTTTTAGGTAATGTTTTTTCAATGAGAATTATTGGAAATAAAACGCACGGCGATCTTGCAGAAATCGCTCTTACTGAATACATAAATCAATTTGTTGGTGGTTATTCGGCAAAACATACGGGCAAAGAAAAATTCCGTGCGAAAGAATTTGAAGAAGACATAAGAATTACTGAAACCGGCACAAAAGAAGAAATCCCAATTAGTATCAAAACTTACGGATTTGGTCCGCTTCAACTTTCTACCAATAAAGATGTGTCAATGTTTTCTCTTCTACAAAAAGAAATTGGCAAGCGAGGAATAAATGATGTTAGTAAAATAAAAGAAATTTTGGGCAATAAATGTTTTAAGGACTTCGGCTCTGTAAATGTTTTGCCGTTGATTTATAACGAAAAGGAAATGAAATTCAAAGTGATAGGTTTTGATTTACAAAAAGCGTATTCATCTGTTAAAAAGATAAAATTTTTACCGCCTCGCAAAATCGGCAGAAAAAAGACATTTCCAATTTATAAGTTTTTCGATAACAAAAACAATTATATTTTTGAAGTGAGATATGGTGACGCTAAAGCCAATGCCTTACAACGCGGAATGTGGACGCATACGGAAAACGCCGAACCATTTTTCAAAGAACTGCTCGCTGGCGGTTATAAAATCAACGAGCCACTTATTACTTTAATCGCCAAAATCCTCGTTTCTCGCAAGGATACTCACGAAAAGATACTTCAGTATTTTTTCAATCCCCCTGAATAGACCAAAAGAATTAAAAGTGATAAAATGATACTAGGATATAAACTAGTAGCTTTTAATTTATGGACACACAGGGCATAAAATATACTGGCTCTAAAAGGGAAATACTTCCCGTTTTACTAGAGTTGATAAGGCCGTTAAATGTAAAAACGGTTTTAGATGGTTTTTCTGGTACAACAAGGGTTTCTCAAGCGTTAAAGCAAGCTGGCTATACCGTCTATGCTAATGATATTGCCGATTGGTCTAAAGTATTTGGCGAATGTTATTTATTGAACAGAAAACCAGCGAGTTATTATTTGCCGCTCATAGATCATCTAAATAATTTGCCCGGAAAATATGGCTGGTTTTCGGAAAATTACGGTGGCAAGCCGAACGGCGGCTCGGCCACACAGAAAGACGGCAGAAAAAGAATTTGGCAATTACACAACACTAAAAAACTAGATGCGATAAGAGAAGAAATTGACAAAATTGCTAAAGACGAGATTGAGAAATCGGTGCTACTGACCAGTTTAATTATAGCGATGGATAAAGTTGATAGTTCTGTTGGTCATCAAGTTTCGTATTTGAGAAAATGGGCGCCTCGCGCCTATAACACAATGAAAATGGCAGTGCCTCGTTTAATTATTGACGACAAACAGCATCAAGTTTATCAAAAAGATATTTTTGATTTGGCAAATGACATTGAAGTAGATTTGGCGTATTACGATCCGCCTTATGGTTCTTCAAACGAGTTAATGCCGCCATCTCGCGTTAGATACGCCTCATATTATCATATTTGGAAAACTATTTGCTTGAACGATAAACCAAAATTAGTTGGCGTGGCGAATAGGCGAGAAGATGTGGGCGATACGATTTCCGGTTCTATTTTTGAGGAATTTAGAAAAAATGACGAGGGACAATATATTGTTATTGAAGCGATAGAAAAATTGATAAAAAATACACCGGCAAAATATGTAGTTTTATCTTATAACAATAATGGCAGGGCTACTTTTGAAGCGATAAAGAATATATTGAAGAGTTTAAAGAAAAAAATTTCTATTCTTGAAATGGATTACAGAAAGAATGTAATGGCTATAATAACTCGGACGACAAATGAATGGATTAATGATTCTAACGGCAAAAATAAAGAATACTTATTTTTGATACATAAAAATGGAAAGTCGGAAACCGTGCCCGAAATTAAGATTGAAAAAATTGATATTCGGAATTTAATACCGGCAAAACAGCAAAGATTGGTTTTCTAGGGCTTGTTGATTTGCTCATATTCCATACTATTTGATTTCTTTAATCCCTTGACAGGGATTTTTTAATGATATAAAATGGAGGTGTTATTAGTAATTTAATTAAAAACACTATGAAAAATGATAATGATATAAAAAATTTGCTGATAGTTGACGGTGCCAATTATTCAAAGCAAATAATGGAGGAGTTCGCCAAAAAGCTTATAAAATACGCTAAAATAAGCAAGAATGGCGACATAATTATTCTGGATAATTCGTTATCCCCGGATGATAAATTGCGGATAGCTTTAGTTTTACGCTTCATAGCTCATACTTTTGATAATACCATTTCCGAAACAATAACCCTCAAAGAGCTATCTATCTTGTTATCCGAAAGATTAGAGGCGGCTGGTTCCAGATTATCTAAAATAATGAAGAATGAAAACTTTGCCAAGAAAGTTAAGAAAGGAGTTTATGTTGTTCAGTATTTTGTGATTGATAAATTTCTTACTGATTTAGAAAATAAAGATCATAGTATTGGAAGTGGGAAGAAAAGGGCAACAAAAAGTGGTTCAAAAAGAAAAGATAAAGCCGTTACGGGAGTCGGCAGGGACATTTTGGAATTACTGATAAATAATGATTTTTTCAAAACGCCGAAAACAATTAAAGCGGCGTGTGAGAAGTTAGAAGAAGAAACAAGATTTCATAACCCCAAAGTTGTAGACACGACGATTAGAAAAACCTTTGTAAATAGCAAAAAGTTATTAAAGCGAATTTCGAACCCGGATAAGGGGAAAGCTAAATGGCTATATGTTAATAGGTAATTAAATTTTTTAACCCAATTATATGAATACCGAAAAAATTATAAAAATAGTTGGTCAAATTCAAGAAGGGCTTGGGGAAATAAAAAAGGAAATTGGTTTTTCCGTCGTTTCTGAAAAAGCGGCAAAAAAAGAAAAAGTTAAATTGAATAAAAAAAAGAAAAGCAAGGGTATTGATTTGAGTCAGCCAATTAAAAAATTGTACGATGATAAGTTTTTTTCTGATTGTAAAACAGATTTAGATGTGAAAGATAAATTAGAGTTGGATTTACTCACGGATAAATCACCAAAAAGATCAAGTATCGCCAATGTTTTGAGGAAAATGGTAAAAACAGGTTTATTAACCAGGGATAAAATATCAAAAGGGAAAAAGATAATTATCGGATACAAAAATAAATCTTGATAGCTATGGACAAAATCATATCTGATACAGAGAATTTGCGAAAGCAAATTTTCGAATCAGCTAAAACAATATCCGACGGCAAAACAAGAGGATTAGCAGAAACTTGGCTAAGCAGTTATTATGTTTCATCGTCGGATAATTTCAAAGATGACGAGGTGGCCAAAAAAGCGATTGATTATTTAAAAACCTCGTCAACCAATAACAGACTCGTTAGAAAAAATTGGTTATCAAAACTAAACTTTATCATCAAAAGATTAAAAGAGAAAAGATATACAAAATCTAAAATGCAGAAAGACAATTCCGGTACTTCAAAATATATTCTACAAAAAGAGTTATTGAAAAGAATAAAAAAGGCCGATAAAAAAGTTTATATTCTTGGGATAGAGCTTAACCAAAACTGGCAAATACAAAACTGCTGGAATAGTTGCGGAATTTTAATGAGGATAATTCTTGAAAGGGTGTTAGATAAGAAAAACAACGATATTAAAAATAGAACCGGATTAAAAAATAAAATCAATTTTTGTTTAAGTTCAAGTATTTTTGGTAAAAGTGTGTTAGAAGCATTGAAGAAACTGGATAATAGTACTAAAATTACAGGTGATATTGTTGCTCATGATTCAAATATACTACTTTCCCAAAATGATATAGAATTAGCAATAATTCCGTTCAGGGTCTTACTGGCAGATATTTTTTAGGCGGCGCGCCAGCTTTGCTGGCACAAAATTTGGCGGCGGCGGAAAAGCGAGGGCGGGCAGTCAAAATTCAGCGTTCGGAGCAGATTCAAGAAACTTAACTCCTCTGTTTCATTTTTTAAGAGTTTTTGATAAAATAATATAATATGGACTTATTTAAAAAAAGTATTGAGGTTATCAAAGATTCCCAGCTTGAAAATGGAGGATTTTTAGCAACTCCTAAAAAAAGCGCTTATCCTTATGTTTATCCAAGGGATGCGGTAATAATGACTAAAGCCTTAAACAGGGTTGGTTTAGTAAAAAATTCAGAGAAATTTTATTATTTTATGAATAAGTTTGCTAAAATTGATAATTATAAAGAAATTTTTCACAGATATAATGTTAATGGATGGCCTTGTGTCACCAGAAAAGACCAAAATGATAATGAAGGACTTGTTTTACATGGAATATATGACACATACCTTCATAATAAAAAGCATATATTCTTAGAAAATACTTGGTTGCTTGTAAAACAGATTGTTGGATTAATTAAGGATTATTCTAAAACAGGACTTGTAAAAACAGAAAGAAGCATACACGAGTTCTATAGATTGGAGCATGGTTATGATATTTGGGTAAATTGCGCTTGCTGTAGGGGTTTATATGATGCGGCAGAAATATCTAAAATACTTAATCATTATAAAGAAAATAAAGAATGGAGAAAAAAAGCAGAAGAATTAGAAAAGAATATTAAGAAAAAATTATTTGATAAGAAACTCGGAATTTTTATGAAAAACCCAAGGTTTAAAGGGATTCCTGATATTTCCCAAATCGCCCCTTTTTATTTTGATATTGAACATTCTAAGCAGAAACTTAAAAAAACATTGAATTATCTCCAAAAATATCTTTGGCATAAAGGAATTGGCGGTTTCCGGAGATTTAGGCAATTTGAAACTGTTGAGGACTGGCATTGGTACACAGGAGGTTCTGGTTCTTGGTGTGTTTTTACTGCTTTTGCAGCAAGATTTTATAAAAAAATAGGTGATAAAAAATCTTATAATGAGTGTTTAGATTGGTTAAAAAAAGTTGCTTCTCGGACAAACGGCTTATTGCCGGAACATATTTCTACAAGATATGAATATGAAAATTGGAAAACGCACGAAATAGAATTTAATCAGAGAATAATAAATGAAACAAAAAAAGCAGAAAATCTGGCAAAGAAATTTAAAGGAGAAGATAAAAGAAAATTAATTTATTGGGCAACTCCTCTCGGCTGGAGTCACGCTGAATATATTTTATTGCATAAAGAATAAAAAAAATGGCAAAAAATTATATAATTGGAGTTGATTTTGGGGCAACAAAAATCAATACTGTTTTGATAAATAAGCAGGGAAAATTAATTAAAAAATTGAAACTTAAAACAAAGAAAAGAAAACAAGAAATTATAGAACAAGTTTTAGATAGTATAGAAAAGATATCAGATAAAGACGTAATTGGTATTGGAATTGGCGTTCCTGGGATTTTGAATAAAGAAAGAACAGAGATATTAAGTCTTCCTAATATTTCGGACTGGGAAAAAATAAAATTAAAAGATATTATTGAAAAGAAAACCAGAAAGAAAGTTATGCTTGAAAATGACGCTAATTGCATGGCTTTGGGAGAAAGCATGTTTGGACATGGTAAAAACGTAAAAAATCTTGTTTGCGTGACATTGGGAACAGGAATTGGAACAGGAATAATAATTAATAATAAAATTTATTCTGGAAGGAGCAATGCAGGAGAATTTGGACATATTACAATTGATGTTAATGGTTATAAGTGTAAATGCGGACGAAGAGGATGTTTAGAAGAATATGTTTCTGTCAGGGGAATTAAGAGAATAGCAAAAAAATTAGGCATTAATAAAAATATTTTAGAAATATACGAAACGGCAAAATTAGGAAATAAAAAAGCTAAAAAAGTTTATGAAATATCTGGAACTTATTTGGGAGTTGGCTTAGCTATAGTAGCTAAGCTACTTGATCCTGATTTGATTGTTATAGGAGGAGGTATTTCAAATGCTGGAAACCTTATATTGAAACCAAGTGTTAAAGAAATGAAAAAAAGAACTTTTTTTAAAACTGCCCCAGTTAAAATAGTAAAATTAAAAGATAATGCCGGAGCAATTGGCGCTGCTTGTTTATTTTTGAAATAAGAAATAAGTAGTATAAAGTAGTATAATAATTGAATAAAGTATGGCAATAGATTTTAATCAAATTTTAAATTATTATTTTTGGAATAATTCTCTGAAAGATTATTTAATTGCTTTGGGGTTTTTTATATTGGCAGTTATTGCTTTGAGAATTTTTAAGCACATTGTTATTGTAAAAATAAAAAAAATAGCCGACCATACTAAAACAGAATTTGATGATTTATTAATAAAAGCCGTTGATTCTATTGGTTGGCCTTTTTATTTATTTTTCTCATTATATTTTGCTTTTAAATTTATTATAGCTCCGCAAATATTGGAAAAGATTGTTTTTTATTTTCTTTTAATCAGTGGTATCTATTATATTGTTAAGGGCATCCAAAAAATAATTGATTATGGGTTTCATAAATTAGTTAAAAAGAGACAAGATCCTTCAATCGTGAACCTTTTAAGCAAAATAACTAAAATTGTTTTATGGGGGATCGCTGCAATTATTATTTTGCAGAACCTTGGATATAATATTTCAACTTTAGCCGCTGGATTAGGAATCGGCGGTTTAGCAATCGCTTTCGCAATCCAAAATATTTTAGGAGATATTTTCGCTTCTTTTTCTATTTATTTTGATAAACCATTCCAAATCGGCGACTTTATTATAATCGGCAAAGATATGGGAACAGTTAAAAAAATAGGCATAAAATCTACAAGAATTCAAACTTTACAGGGAGAAGAATTAATTGTTTCAAATAAAGAATTAACAGAAAGCAGAATACATAATTATAAAAAAATGGAAAAAAGAAGAATTGTTTTTACTTTTGGTGTTGCATACGAAACACCTGTTGAAAAACTCAAAAAAATACAGGACATCGTTAAAAATATTATAAATAACGTTAATCTTGCAGAAACAGATAGAGTTCACTTTAATAAATTTGGCGATTTTAGTCTAAATTTTGAAGTAGTTTATTATTTAAATTCCAGCGATTATAACGAATATATGGATACTCAACAACAAATAAACCTAATGATTAAACAAAAATTTGAAGAGGAGAAAATTGAATTTGCTTATCCTACTCAAACAATTTTTGTCAATAAAAACCTCCGCTAAGCAGGGGAACCTTGCAAAAAAGAAAAAAGAAAAAAAGGAAAAAGGGGTCGGGTGCCCTTTTTCAAAAGATTAAGAGAAAATTAAACCTAAGAGAAAAAGGATTCTGACTCTATTAGTAAAACAAAAATCCCGCTATAGCGGGATTTTTGTTTTGTCTTATCTGTCAAATCTTTGAGGCCTATTTTTACTCCAGCATTCTTTGCAATGAAGCGGCCTGTCGCCAGACGGCTCAAAAGGAAGTTCTGTTATTTCTTTTCCGCATTCACTGCATTTCCAATCTCCTTTAAACATTTTTTTGGGAGCGAAATCTCTTCCTTGAGGCCTATTTTTACTCCAGCATTCTTTGCAATGAAGCGGCCTGTCGCCCGATGGCTCAAAAGGAAGTTCTGTTATTTCTTTTCCGCATTCACTGCATTTCCAATCTCCTTTAAACATCTTTTTGGAAGGAAAATCTTTGTTTGATTCCATAATTTTGAATTAAATTAAGAAAAAAAAGCGACCTTTTAATGGGATGAAATTTTTAAAACTTAATCTTATTATATACGGTATTAAAAATAAATCAAGTATTTGTTAAATTTTGATAAGAGGGATATAATAAAAGATGAAATCTATGGAAGCTATAGAGCCAAATCCCAAGTTTGTTCGGTTATTTTTCTTTTGGGCTGGAATAGATGTTTTAAAGATTAAATAGATACATTAGCATAAAACTAAACCGGGTTTAGTACAAAAATAGAAAAAAGAAAAGAGTTAAAATTTGGCTTAGCCAAGTTTTTTTATTTCTTCTTGCAAAATATAAAACTTTGATATAAGGTAAATATGTTTTAAAGTTCTTTCGAAAAAGAATATGAATTTTCAACTGGGAGGAAATATAATGGTTTGTAAAAGGAAATCTGGTGCCTTGTCCCTGCGTTTAGTTGAAGATGGTAAAAAATTCTATAATAACGTAGATTCAAAAAGAGATGCTGAGATAGTTGTAGAACTTCTTAGAAAAATTAATAAATCTACTCTTTTCTTCATTAAAGACTTCAGCGTTGGTTTTTATGAAGATATTCCACAAGGAGAGATAGAAGAATGGAGAAAAGAAAAAGGTTTTTCTATTTGGTATATCCCTATACAAAAAGAAGTAAAATAAAACTGCCCTTAATGGACAGTTTTTTTCTTTTTTATTATCGCAATACTTCGCAGGCGATGCCGTCGTTGTCGCTATCAAGGTGATGAACATCATTTTCAGTTCCTCCAAAGGACTCAAAAACTTTCTGCGTTTTCTCCCAAGTTTCAAAATCCTCACAATTATATTCGTCGTAATGAATGTGCAAAACTCGGTTTTGCACACCTTGGGTCTCCCTTAGGCGACTCGGTTTTGCGGCCCCAGTCGTCGTCGAATCTTCACAACTGGCTCCAATCAAAACCAAAGAAATTAGGATTATAGTAATAAATAAAAATTTCATATTGATTTTATTTTATTAAACCTTTAATGTAGTATATCCTATTTTGGGATATTCTGCAATAGGATATATTGTGGATATAAAGATATGACTAAAACAATATATACAAAAGAGTATAAAGGTATTCTTCAGAAATTAAAAAGAGCCAGACAAAAAGCTGGTTTAAAACAAGAAGAGGTTGCTAAAAAACTAGGCAAACCTCAATCTTATATTTCAAAAATAGAATCCGGCGAAAGACGAATCGATATCGTCGAACTCAAACAATTAGCAAAAATTTATAAAAAATCATTAGATTTTTTCGCAAAATAGGATATATGACAAAAATAAACTACGAAGAAATTATCAAGAAATATCCTTGGATAGTAGAAAAGAAGCAAAAAGCAATATTAAGTCCAGATATAGATGGTTTTTTGTGTGGATTACTTATGTCGCATTATCTTGATTGGGATATTGTAGGTTTTTATAATGGTAAGTTTTTAATATTAAAAGAGGGACTTTCTGCTAAAAATTGTGTATTTTTAGATATGGAAATTTTGAGGAAAGATATCTGTTCAATAGGACACCATATGAATTTACATAACATTAGTGAACCACCAAAAAGTTATTATAAAGTTATGTCAAGATGTATAAACCCTAATTGTATAAGAGGTTTTGATAGGGCCCATAATTTTGCACGAAAATATCCGTTGGGAACCATACATTTATTAATTTATATATTAGAAACAAAATATCCTAATTTAGTAAAAATCAAAAAGAGAGGATTGGCTTCTTTGTTTTTTGCAGACGGTGTTTGGAAAATTTTATTTAAATATACTAATAATGTTCTAGATTGGTTTGATTATTTGCACACGGGCAAAGAGAGCGCTTGGTGGATAGAACTTAAGAGAACCTCTGTAATTGATTTAATAGAGGGGATAAATATACTTCTGAAGAAATTTAAGAAAATGGAACCGAATAATAAGAATTGGCATGGACATATAGATATATCTGATTTTAATAAACAGAAAATGCTTCTTCGTGATCTACTAAAATTATTAAATAAATTGACTGGTTGGGATTACAATCTTAATAAATGGGACTTAAACGATGTTAAAAAATATCAATTTACAAAAGAAATATACGAAGGTAGTAAAGCTAACAAAAAATTCTTTGAAATATGGAATAAAAAACTTCTGTCATTAGCAATGACAGAAGGATCCACAATACAATATACTCTAGAAGAACCAGATAAGTTACCTTAAAATAATTTTCTATCTCTATTAATATCTTCTTTTATTCGTTTTTTAGCTAATTCGCAGTATTCCTTCGATATATCAAAGCCAATAAAATTTCTATTTAAATTTATAGCTGCAATAGCAGTAGTACCTGATCCTATAAAGGGGTCTAATATTATTCCATTTTCGGGACAGAAACATTGGATAAAATCATAAGGTATTTTGTCAGGGAATGTTGCAGGATGTTGATGTTTTAGTCTACTGCCATCTCCGCAAGTTACGTAATTCCAAATAGTGCCTCGGCATTTCATTAGGTTTATAGTAACCTTTTTTGATTTTAATGTTTTTCCACTTGTTAAACGTGTTGCGCAGCCAGTCATTGTTTTCCCGCCATGTTTCGACGGGATTTTTAACGGCTCTTTATTGAAATATTGAGGCCTTTTTCCTTTTAGAAAAATAGGAACATATTCGTGATCAACTCTAAATCTTTTAGTCCACCAAGCACCTTCTCCGCCATGTTTTTTATAAATTACAGTTTCGAAAAGTTTAAACCCAATATTATCGCACCAATCAACAATTGTTTTGAATGAAGTAAGGGTTTTACCAAAATTTTTTGTTTGATCTTGAATTACCATTACGGCCATGCCGCCTTCTTTTAGGATGCGATGTAATTCTTTTCCAGTTGCATGTAAGTCGTAATTAAAACCATTGTAATTTCTTATACTGTCATAGGGAGGAGAAGTTACCACCAAGTCAATACAATTATCTGGTAGTTTTTTCATTGCTTTTACGCAATCGAGATGTTGAATTGTGTTTATCCATTGTCTTAAAGTATCTTTAGGGTTTATTTTTTTTATTTTTATAAAATCTTTTTTTATCTCATTTTTTAATTCTTCAAATTTTCTAACAACGGTAACAACTTTACCTTGAACCTCTAATTCTTTAACAAAAATAGGTTTCAAATCTGGATTAGCGGGTTGTAGACGAAAGCCATTTTTTTCTTTATATATCTTTTTCAAAGTTACTTCGTTATCATTTATTAACGTAACTACGGTCTCTCCATTTTCAGCATCGGGTTGTTCTCGGATTATTACCGTATCTCCGTCAAAAATTCCTTCATCTATCATGCTGTTGCCTTGAACCTTTAAAGCATAATGTCTTCCTGATTTTGATAATTGATTCTTTGGGACTTCAATGACTTCAGGATATTCTATTGCTTCAATTGGTTGCCCGGCAGCAATAGTCCCGAATAGGGGAATAGCTATTAGTCCTAATTCTTTCTTTTTATTATTTAGTTCAATAGATCTTGGCTGGTTTTCTATTTTATTTAAAAATCCCTTTTCTCTTAGTGTTTCTATATGTTGGTGAATAGTAGATACAGAAGATAATTTAAAATGCTCCTTTATTTCTTTTAAGGAAGGAGCATAATCATTTTTCTTAATGAATTTTGTAATATAATCTAATATTTGTTTTTGTCTTTTAGTTAACATAAAAGTTTTCCACAATTGCTTCTTTAATTTAATTATAACATATTGATACCGAAACAAAACCGAAAGTTTTCCACAGTTTTGTAATCTTGACTAACCCAAAATTTTTAATTAAAATAATTTAAAATAAAGATTAAAGAATTAATTAAGAAATAAAATGTTAAATTTCAATCTCATAAAAAAATTAAAGTTAGTTTTTAATATCGGCGGAAAAAAGAAGGAGCAGACAGTTGGTATATGGAACACAGGTAAAAATAACACATTTATAGGAAACATAGCCAAGGATTTTGATATTGGGATGAAAGATGATGGGGAGAACACGAATGCAATTGATAATCAATTTCGTGGAAGATTAACTATTGGTAAAATTTTGGACAGGGATGATGAAATCTTTATAGATTTTTTAAAAAGATATTGGTGGATAGAATTTTTAGTTATAACTAAAGCAATTATTTTTATTAATAGAGGATATTATGGCTATTCTTTCGCAATATTATTTTTAATCGGGTCATTAATAGTTTTATGGATTTTATATCGAAATTGGATTGGAATAAAAAATCAGAAAGCATAAATTAAAAAAAAGGATTCTGACCCCATTTTACTTGTTATAAAGAACTGGTAAAATAATGATATGAAATCAAATATAGAAATAAATAAAATTTATCAGGGTAATTGTTTTGAGTTGATAGATAAAATTGATGATGAGTCAATAGATTTAATAGTATGTGATGGTCCTTATGGAATTACTCAAAATGGCTGGGATAAAATAGAAAATATACAAGAATATAATTTGAATCTAATAAAGTTATTTTCAAGAGTATTAAAAAAGGGTGGGGCATTATATCTATTCGGTAAATCTGATTGCGTTGATTTTATAGATTATCATTCTTATCTAAATTTAAACGGCAAAATTATTTGGTATCAACCAAGCAGATTGGCTCAAGGAAGAACTAACTATACTAATAATTATGATATAATTGCTTATTTTTCTAAGGGTAGAGCAAAAACGTTTAATTTAGATAAAATCCGAGTTCCGCAATTAGTAGAATTGGAACATAGAAAAAGATGTGAAAGAGTGCCGTCGGTTGCTAATGGTAAATTTCATAAAACAAAATTTAACGATAAAGGAAAAAACCCTGGTGATGTATGGGGTGACATAAAACAACTTACTTATAAGTCAAAAGAGCTTTTAAGTAGAAAATTCTTACACACCATTCAGAAACCAATTAAATTGATTGAAAGAATTGTAAAGGCAAATTCAAATAAAGGAGATTTAGTGTTTGACCCTTTTGCTGGAACTGGCACGACCTTTGTAGTTTGTAAAGAACTTAAAAGAAATTTTATAGGATTTGAAATCAATCCTGACTTAGTCGCAATTTGTAAAAAAAGATTAAAAGGCACTCAATATAAATTATTATGAAAGAAAAAATTATTTCAGAGATTATAAAACTTGTAAGAAAAGCACAGATATTAGCACTTAAAATTGGCATTCCAAATATTTTACAGCCAGGGCTAGTGAAAGAAATGATAATTTCAGAAATACTTGAACAAGAACTAATCATTTCAAAAAGAGACGCTGATGCTTGTGATAAAAATAATCCATCAATTAAATATGAATATCTCTCTTGTTATGAAGGCGGGTCTGGTCAGTTAGATAGAATGTTTAAAGCTCCACTGGAGAAAAGAGCAGAATCTTTAAATAGAATTACTCGCAATAAAATGATTTATCTCGCAATTTTTTATAAGAAAAATCCGTTAAGAGTAAAAGTTATTTATAAAATTAAACCATCGGTTTTATTAAAAGAAACAGAAAATCAATTAGATAAAAGTAAAAATAAAATTTCTCACGTTGGTTTTAATGAAAATTGGGCAAAACATAATGGAAAAGTAATTTACCAAAATAATAGAAGAAAATAGTGTCAGCCCTGATTTATAGATTGCGTTAAACCGGGTTTAACGCAAAACTAAACTCGGTTTAGTACAAACAGTTTAGTACAAATTTAGCACAAAATGAGAAAATCTAAAAGATATTGGTCTGATAAAGTAACAAAGTACAGCAACGCGCTTGATTTAGAACAAGGAGTTTTCACTTTTAAAAATCCTAAAAAGATTGCTTTGTCTTTGAAAAAATCTGCAGAACAAAGCAATAGACGAAAAGCAAAGCCGTTCCAATCTGCAATGTCTATGCTGAATTTTTACATTAATCGCGCCGGCAAAAATTTGCCTGAAAGCCAGAAGAGAATTTTAGAACAGACAAAAACAGAGCTTCGTAAAGTTTTTCATAAAGAGAAAAATAAAAACTAAACCCGGTTTAATAATGTTATCTAATAATAACTTTTTTAAATGTTTTCTAATTATTATTTTAGCTTTTTTTATAAGCTTAGGGATTTTGGCTTACGAAGAGAAAGCAGAAAGAGAGATTTCTTTTATTTTTTCAGGAATAGAATTTTCAAACATAGAGCTTCCTGAAAAAGATGAGTCAGTTTTTCTTGAATTATTTGAAGATATAGGAGAAAAATTTATTTCCAGTAAGACAGATTTTTTAGAAGTGAATCTTGCTGAAATGAAAGTAGCCATTTATAAAGATGGTTTTTTAATAAAAGATGCTCCTATTTTAACAAAAGGCAACGTTGAGGACTGGGGAGGCTCAGCAGCTGGATTATACAGAATTTTATCTGGAAATAAAGCCAGTTTTTCAATTGGTTCAGGCGTATATATGCCCTACGCGCTTCGTTATTATGGAAAATACTATATCCATGGAATTCCTTATTATCCAGGAGGCGTTAAGTTTGATTCTTTATTTTCAGGCGGCTGTCTTCGTTTAAAAGATGAAGACGCAGAAGCTATCTATGAATTAAGTGAACTGAATATGCCTGTTTTAATTATAGATAAAAAAAGAGATTATTATGAGTATTCAGCAAAGGACATAACCGAGTTTCCAGAACTTTCTGCTAAAAGTTATTTAGTAGCAGACCTTGATTCAGGATATGTTTTTGCTGAAAAGAATTCTTCAGATTCTCTTCCAATAGCTTCATTAACAAAATTAATGACAGCTGTAGTTGTGGCTGAAAACGTGAATTTAAAAAAGTCTATTTTAATAGAAGAAAAAATGCTTGATGCGTATGGTTCTACTGAAGGATTAGAGCTTGGTAAAAGATTTAGAGTTGTGGAATTATTTTACCCGCTTTTAATAGAATCTTCAAATGACACTGCTGAGGCGCTTAGCTATTTTTTAGGAAGGGATAAGACCATTAGATTAATGAATGAAAAGGCCGAGTTTATTTCAATGAAGCAGACAGAATTTACTGATCCTTCTGGTTTTGATCCTGGAAATGTTTCCACAGCCAGAGCTCTTTTTTACTTAGCTAGATATATATTTAATAATCGCCCCCCGATTTTAGAGATTACCAAAGGAAATAAAGTAAGAAGTTTTGGAGATATTAGTTTTGACATTGAAAAATTCTGGAACAAAAATGTTTTTATCAATGACCCAACCTTTGTCGGAGGAAAAACAGGATTTATTAAAGAATCTAAATACACCGCTGTATTTATTTTCCGTTTTTCTGATGAAGACGGCGCAGAGCGCAACATAGCAATTATTCTTTTAGGCGCTCAAAGCAATAAAGCCGATACTCAAAAAGCATATATGTGGCTTTTAGATAATTATTTTAAATGAGAATTAAGATTCTAATATCTCTTGATTTAGGTTTAATAATTTTGGACAGATTAAGCAAATGGTTTATTTTGAAAAATCCTGATTTTTATTCAGGAAGATTTATTGAATTAAAATTATTTAAAAATTCAGATTTATACTTTTTTTCTTTAAATCCAATCTTTCTTAATTTAATAATTGGAGCAGTTTTATTACTGCTTGTTTTTTTCTTTTTTCGGAGTTTTAAGAAAAAAGATTTTATTTTAACACTTGGTTTTTCTTTAATTATTTTAGCAGGATTTAGCAACTTTTTTGACCGGCTGTATTTTGGTTATGTTATTGACTGGCTCAGAATCTTTATTCTTCCTATTTCTATTTTCAACGTCGCTGATATGATGATTATTGGAGGAATTATATGCCTTATTTTAGTGTTGTCGGTATCCGATACCGATAACACAATTGTTTGATATATTTTAGATGGTATGATATTATGTAAATAACGTAAAATTAGTTCATTTCAGATTATTTTTTGCAAAGGAGATCAAATGTTAGCAAAAGCAAAGAGACGGAAGACAAGAATTGTTGTACTTTTTATATTTGCAGTGGTGATTATTTTGCCGTTAATTGGGAATATAATTGCGCCAACACAGATAGAAACGCAAACAGACATAGAGGTAAGAGCATTTGTAGGAAATTCTGCCAAGAATAAGCTTGGTGGAATACAGTTTGCAGTTTCCGACTGCGACTGCGACTGCGACTGCG
>CAZOVC010000008.1:17889-19811 GCA_964583485.1 uncultured Candidatus Saccharibacteria bacterium | reverse complement strand
AGGCAAGACAATTAGAACAACGGGGAATCATCCGTACCTCGCGATTCAAAACAAAGAAGCCTCCAAAGAGGAAGCTTCTTTCGGATCTCTTAAGACCTGTAGTAGTATATGTAATTCTGCGTTAGCACCAGAAGTTATTTTTAGTATATTTCAGAATAAAGGTTTTGTCAAGAGCTTATGTGTGGATAACTCAAATAGTAATCAAAAAACCCCGGTGGACCCGGCGGGACTTGCACCCGCTACATCCGGTGCTAACACGGAGTATTTACTATATAATACTACGGGCCCGGAACCGGGGTCGTCTTTATTGTATCAAAATAATTCAGAACAAGCCACTTGGACCAAAGTCATCTATCTCCAGCCCGGGGACGAGATCGCGGTGGTAAATGAGGGAAAAGGAACTAAGTTCCTTTTCGAAAAGGAACTTAGTTCCTTTGGCTCTGAATCCGGCGTTGTCTTTGAACGGATCGTGTCCATTGAATACGTGGGCGAGGAACAGGTCTACGATATTGAGGTGGAAGGAACGCACAACTTCATTGCCAATGGCATCGTTGCTCACAACACGGCTATTACCTCTAATCTGGCAGTGGATACCAGCACCTTATACGTTGACGCCACCAACCACCGGGTCGGCATCGGTACGACGAGTCCCGGTTGGCCTTTGAGCGTGCTCTCTACGAGCACGGCCCAGATAGCAGCGGTGTATGACGGCTCCAATTACACCACTTTCCAGACAAACAGCTCTGGCGATTTGACTATTACGCCCACAGGAGGGGATATGGCATTGATGGGCAACGTGGGGATTGGGACGACGAGTCCGAGCAGGCGGCTTCATGTCGTTGGTCTTGCCACTTACGTGGCGAGCTTCCAAGCAGCGCCTGGAAATAATTCCTACCTGGAATTTTTGAACGGCGCGGGTGAGCAGGGTGCGGCGTTTGGCCTGCAGGCCGGAGGAGCGCTGCAACTTATGACTGCTGGCTCTAATCCTATTAAGTTGTTTACTTTCGGATCTGAACGAATGATCATTAGCGGCGTAGGCAACGTCGGCATTGGGGATACCAGCCCTGATTATGCTTTAGATATTCTATCTACAGCTACCGCTCAATTAAATCTTGCTTATACAGACGGAACCGCTCAAACAACGTTTTATACAGATGTTAATGGGGATTTAACAATATATCCTTCTGGCGGGAATATAAGCTTTAATGGAGTTTATACTTTCCCTGCCGCAGACGGCACACCCGGGCAATATCTAACAACAGACGGCTCGGGAACGTTAGGTTGGGCTTCTCTTTCTTTCAATATTCCAGCGCATGAAGTGCAGGACCCTATTTCAGGAGAAGAAATTAAAATAGGCGATTTTGTCTTGGGAACGATTGATGCTCCTCTTGATGACGGCGGTTTGCACGGACTTTGGACCAAGTGGGATAATGTGAAAAAAGAGCTGTTAGATGAAATTTATGGAGAATTAGGTATTTTATCTACTACCACTGAATCATCAGCAGAGATGTGGGCTTTAAACGAAAATGGTTCAGTAATTTCTACAACTAGTGAGTCAACAGAGCCCGCCTTTGGCGAGGCAGGCATATTTGGTATATTTGGGGATTTTGTAGATAAAGTAAAACAAGCCCTATCTTCATTAGGATTATTTATAGAAAACGGCATTGCTCAAGTGAGGGAAGTTATTACCGAGAAATTATTTGTTAAAACAGCCAGAATTGAAAAAATGGAAATGGTTGATTCGGTAACCGGAGAAATTTACTGCACCTGGATTGAAAATGGGGAATGGAAGAAAGTAAAAGCAGAATGCGGCCAAATAGAATATCTTAATGGACAGATGGTTGTTATAGATGTGGTTTCTGAATACTGCGATGCAGAACACTTGAATCTATGTACAGACCAAACATTATGCGAGAACCAAA
>CAZOVC010000008.1:0-17789 GCA_964583485.1 uncultured Candidatus Saccharibacteria bacterium | reverse complement strand
TGCGATGCAGAACACTTGAATCTATGTACAGACCAAACATTATGCGAGAACCAAAACCTATACTGGTATGATGGAGGATGTAATACTAATGTCAAAGACCAAAATCCAAATGTCAATTCAAATCCAAATGATGAAAATCCAAATGAAGAACCTCTAGTTGAAGAACCACCTGTTGAAGAACCCGAACCTGAACCCGAACCAGAACTAGAACCAGAACCAGAACCTGAACCCGAACCCATAGATATTTCAGGTTGTACTGATTCCAGCGCTCTAAACTATAACCCTGAAGCAAATCAAGATGATGGATTATGTGAATACGAAGTATTAGGATGTACAGACAGCGATGCATTGAATTATAGCCTTGAGGCAAATACAGACGACAGTAGTTGTGAATATGATATACTTGGCTGTATGGATTCTGAAGCTGAGAACTATAATCTTGAAGCTACAACAGATGACGGAACATGTACTTATCCTGAACCTGAACCTGAACCTGAACTTGAACCTGAACCTGAACTTGAACCTGAACCTGAATTATGAAAAAGTATCTTCCAACAATAACAATATTCACAATCATAATAGGCATTATAGCCCTGGCTATTTGGTTTTCAGAAAAAGATTCTTCTTATTTCAAACAAGAACTTGCTTTTTTGGAAAAAGAAGGGTTTTTAGATGAACAGGGATTAGTAAGCAAATCATCAACATTAATAGAACAAAACCTTAATTCGCCAGATGAAAGTTTTGAGGTTTTAGCCACTAGATTAGATAAAACAACATATCAATTAGCTTTTAAGTTAGAGAATAGAAGCAATGAAAGCAAAGAGTTTTATCTTATCCCTATATCAAAACAAGAACAAGCTGAATTCCAAGAGATTAATGGAGTTGTTAATCAAAAGAATCTACTTCATATAGATAAGCAGGATGTTCAAAAACAGCCCTTAGCTGATTTATATAATATTACAGAGCATAAAAAACAATTAATCCCAGAACTATCTCAGGCATATATAGATATTCGGGTTGGCAAATACCAAGCCCAGCCTGTTAAAATAACATTAGCCCCTAATTCAACCCTTTTAGCCAAATCCAAATGGGAAATTGTAGAGGCCTCGCCCCTACAGCCGGTGTATTTATTAGTATATGGTTCAGCAGGAGGGGCTAAGGACGGATTAGGAGCTGGAGACCCCCAGGCTTACGAATTCTTAATTAGAATAGAAGATAAATTAACTAGCAAAGAAGGAGATTGCATTACTTTTAAGCTATTTGGCTGGGATTGGGGCAGAATGGAAAGACAGCATTATGCTATTTTAACAATACAAGATATTACTTATGAGCAAGCTAAAGAATGGTGTTCTTTTGAAGAGGAAGAACTTACTGTTTATACTGAACAAGGTAAAGAAAAGACATACCATCCAAAAAAGTATAGTTTTGATTTAAAAGACATAGCAGAAGATAAGAAAAATGACTGGAAAAATCAAGATAAAAAAGTTAGCCCAACAGTATTTGATAAAGCAAAGATTGAATTAAAAAAAGATAAAGATAAATGATGAAATACAAATTATTTACAATTTTATTTCTTCTTATTATTGGTGTTTTTGTTTTTACCCTTCAGGCCCAAGCTGCCGTTACTTGCGGAACTGATTGTACCTTAGGACTTGATGGTGATGAGGATTATTCCACCTGGGCAGGATTTTGGGATGATCTTGCAAATTTAACAGGGAATATCACTCTAACAGTTGATGCCTCTGCATTTACTGAAGATGTTGCTCCTGCTACTCTTACCGAATCTTTAGGTGGATACACTTTGCACGTTTTACCTGCATCATTTCCAACAACAACTGATGCCTCTACAGGTGCGATGTTTACATGTAATTATACCGGAGATATTCTCTACATAGGTCTGGAAGGTGCGGGAACAGTAATTATTGAAGGAATGGTATTTATAGAAGGCACATCTGAACCAGCTAAAGGTTTTTTCATATATACTGTCATTACTGCTTATAGTCTAATAATTAGAAGGAATATTATTAAAGGTTGTGATCTCCCTTTTTATTATTATGATAACACTGTACAGGATTTTCAAGTTTATAATAACATTTTCTTTGATGCTTCAGACAAAGCAATAAATATACTTGTAGATGCACCAAGTGCTGTCATTGCTAATAATACGATTGTACATGCTGGTGGTTATGGTGTATATGCTGGTGATGAGGAGGTTACATTTAAGAATAATCTTAATTATGGAGCAGTTACCTCATGTTGGACTGAGATAGAATTACTTACAAATGGATATAACAATGCCACTTCTGATGCTACTGGAGAGGATGCAGATTGGGGTGGCACAGGCAGTAACAATCTTTCCAGCATAGCTGACCCATTCAACGATATTGACAATGATGACTTTACAATAACGGCAGCGGGTGTCATAGGTGGGGCAGGATTAGATTTAAGTGACGACTTCACTACAGATTTTTTCGGGGTTACAAGGATAAACTGGACAATAGGAGCTGTTGAATATGTAGGGGCAGTTAATTCAGCGCCGACGATTAGTTCGGTAACGGATTATCCGGATCCAGAGGAGGCAGGGAATAACGTAACTTTTTCGGTTGACTGGGATGATGAAGGAGATGAAGTTAAAATTCATATCTGTAAAACCGACACTCTATCAAGTTATGCTTGTGAGACAAATCAGGTTTGGTGTGAAACAGACACTCCCTCTGCTGATGACCCAGAAACCTGTACTTATACAACCCAATCAGGAGATATCGGCTCCAATACTTATTATGCTTTTGTTTGTGATGATGAAGATGAATGTTCTAATTATACTTCCAGCACATTCACAGTTGAAGCAGTTAGCACTCCTTCAATAAAATTTCCCGGCGGAGTTCATTTCAAAGGCGGAACGATATTTAAATAGAATTATGAATTATGAATTTGACAAGATTACTCGAAAAGCTAAAATGAACTAAAGACGTTTCAGTTTTAATAGTTTTTACTACTGTTTCTGAAACAGCATTATTTATTATGTTGAGGAAGCTAAAACCACTTTTTGTGGTTAAAAAATTAAAAGAAAAGAAAATAATCCTTTTTACACCTTTAGAGCTTAAAAGGCTTTTTGGCGTTTCTGATTATGCTAGTCAGTGGTTTATTAAAACTTACACTAAAAAAGGAGCTTTTGTTAAAATTCGCAACGGGCTTTATATGTTAGCTGATCGCCCAGCAAATTATTATTTAATAGCGAACCGCCTTTACGAACCCTCGTACATTTCTTTTGATGCAGCTTTATCGTTTTACGGAATTATTCCAGAAACCATTTATACTGTTACTTCAGCTACTCCTAAAATTAGCAGAGAATTTGAAGCAGACAATGTTCGTTTTACTTATCATAAAATAAAGAAAGAAGTTTATTGTGGCTATAGGCCGGTAAAGTATTTAGATAGCACAATTCTAATTGCTGAACCAGAAAAAGCATTAGCTGATTATTTATATTTTTTGATTCTTAAAAGAAGAAATCTGCATTATGACAGATTAGATTTAAAAAAAATAAAAAAACCTGAATTATTAAGATATGTTAAATTATTTAATAAACCAAAAATGAATAAATTAATAAAAAAGATTTATGTTGAGTTTAGAAATTCTAAAAGAATTTACTAAAAAATATCAGACCATTGAAAAAAATATGGCGCGGGAATACATCCAACATTTATTTTTGTCTTCTTTATATAAATTGCCGGAAGCAGAAAAATTATTATTCAAGGGTGGAACCGCGTTGAGAATTATCCACGGGAGTCCTCGTTTTTCAGAAGATCTGGATTTTACTGGAGAAAATATTTATGATTATAAGATAATAGATGAATTATTCATTAATACTCTTTTGGAAATTAGCAAACAGGGAATAAAAATCGTTCTTGAAGAGGCAAAACCAACAACCGGAGGCTATTTAGGAATAATTCATTACGAACTTTATGATTTTGTAGAGGATATAAAATTTGAGATTTCTTTGAGGCAGGGCAGAAAATTAGATAATTTAAGTAAAGAATTCAATACGATAATAAACGAATATATTCCAGCTTATACCATCATTTCTTTAGCAAGAGGGGAGATTGTTAAGGGGAAGATGAATGCTTTGACTTCCCGTAAAAAACCCAGGGATTATTACGATTTATATTTTTTTCTTCGACACCCAGAACTTCATAAACTTGTAGATAAAAATCGACTTAAAGAAGTGCTGGAAAATTTGAAAAAAGAGCAAATAAATTTTAAACAAGAGCTTTCTCTTTTACTCCCAGTTAGTCATCAAATGATTCTAAAAGATTTTAAAGCGAATTTAATTAGAGAAATAGAGAGCTGTATATGATTAATTTTCAATGAATATTAAAAATATTATTTTAGATATCTTATTTCCCAGGGTTTGTGTGGGATGTGGCAAAGAAGGAAAATATATTTGTGATAAATGCAAGGTTTTTATTTCAGAGTGCGAGTCAACAGAGACCCGGGTCTCTGAAAATCTCGATGGTTTGATAAGTGTATGGGATTATGAAGGGCTGATTAAAGAATTAATTCAGATGATTAAATATCAAGGCGTTGCTGACATAATAAAAGAATTAATATCTCAAGTAAATTTAGACATATATTGTTCATATATTACTTATGTCCCAATGTTCAGAAAAAGAGAAAAAAGAAGAGGTTTTAATCAAGCAGAAATTATTGCTAAAGAATTAGCCAAGAAATCAGAGACCCGGTCTCTGTCTTTGCTGGAGAAAGTTGTTGATACTGAAGATCAGACAAAGTTGGACAAAGAAAAGAGAATAGAAAATGTTAAAGGCTCTTTTAAATCTTGCGTTAAGCTTAGCTTAACGCAAAGAGAAGTTTTGCTGGTTGATGATATTTTTACCACCGGCGCTACTATGCGGGAATGCTGTAA
This sequence comes from uncultured Candidatus Saccharibacteria bacterium, assembly GCA_964583485.1. Lineage (GTDB taxonomy): Bacteria > Patescibacteriota > Minisyncoccia > Minisyncoccales > GWA2-38-27 > JAUWYA01. The sequence continues at coordinate 12,868 of CAZOVC010000008.1, read as the reverse complement.
AGTGTTAAAGCAATCTGGTATTAAAAAAGTATGGGGATTTACATTGGCGAGAACGCCGTAATTAAAATTAACGATTCAAGATACCCTAAATTGTTAGAACAAATTGGCAAGGATGCGCCAAAGCAGTTGTATTATAAAGGCGAATGGAGAGAAGAATTATTTAATAATTGTTTGGCAGTGGTTGGTTCCAGAAGAATGACTAGTTACGGAAAGCAAATAACCCAGAAACTGGTTTCGGAAATTGCAGGCAGAGGAATAACAATTGTTTCCGGGTTTATGTATGGGATTGATGCTACAGCTCATAAAGCAGCTTTGGAAGCAGGGGGTAGGACAATTGCTGTAATGGCCTGTGGAATTGATTTGATTTCTCCTGAATATCAAGAAGAGCTGTATCAAGAAATTTTAGAAAATAGGGGGCTGGTGATTTCTGAATATCAAGGAGGTTTTTTGCCCACTCTTTGGACCTATCCCAGAAGGAACAGAATTGTGGCTGGATTGTCTAAAACAGTAATGGTTGTTGAAGCGGGAGAAAAAAGCGGTTCTTTAATAACAGCTAATTTCGCCAAGAAATTTAAAAGAAAAGTTTTTGCTGTGCCAGGACCCTTGACCAGTATTCTTTCAAAAGGGATTTGCCAATTGATAAAAGATGGGGCTGAGGTGGTGACATGCGCTAACGATGTTTTGGAATTTTTTGGTATGTCTGTAGGGGCGCGGTTTCCTCGTCCTCATGGCGAGGAAATGTGTGCGAAACCGAGTTTTGCACACATTGCGCATAGTTCAATAGAACAGCAGATTATTCAAGAACTGCAAAAAGAACCAATGGAAATTGATGTATTGTCTCGGTTTTTGGGAATTTCCGCTGCTGAGGCCGGAACCATTGTTTCTTTGATGCAAATTAAGGGATTAATATTTATGGAGAACGGAAAATATTATGTTCGTTAAGGTTTCATCCGCAACTAATTTAGGATTAGAAACAATTGGAGTAGATGTTGAAGTTAATGTTGCCAGCAGAGGATTGCCAATTTTTGATATTGTTGGTTTGCCAAGCAAATCAATTGATGAAAGCAAAGAAAGAGTTAAGACAGCAATTGTTAATTCAAGAATTGAATTTCCCATGAGAAGAATTATTGTAAATTTAGCTCCGGCAGATGTTCCTAAAGAAGGTTCTTGTTATGATTTGCCTATTGCTGTTGGCATTTTGGGTTCAGTTATAAAATGCGAAATTCCAAAAAAGAGCTTATTTTTTGGAGAGCTCTCTTTAGATGGAACTCTTCGTCATACAAAAGGAGCATTATTGCTGTCATTATTTGCCAGAGAAAAAGGAATTGAAAGCATATTTGCGCCCAAGGCGTCTGCAAATGAAGCAGCCATAATAAAAGGCATTAATGTTTATCCAGTAGAGAATCTTAATCAGCTGTTAGCTCATATTTTAGGAAAAATTCAAATAAAGCCAGTTCAATATCATAAAAAAGAAAGCAAAGATAGAGAAGAAAAAGCTGAATTTGATATGGCTGAAATTTTAGGCCAGGAGCAGGCAAAAAGAGCAGCAGAGATTTCAGCTTCTGGCGGACATAATCTTTTTATGCTCGGCAGTCCTGGAGCTGGAAAAACAATGCTGGCTAGAGCTCTTCCAGGAATTTTGCCGAAACTTCAGGAAGAAGAATCGCTTGAGGTTACAAAAATTTATTCTGCTTCAGGAAATATCCCGCCAGAAGGATCGCTTATTACAATTTGTCCTTTTAGATCCCCCCATCATACAATTTCCCAGCCAGGATTAATTGGCGGCGGGACAAAACCTCAACCAGGCGAGATAAGCCTAGCTCATCGCGGAGTATTATTTTTAGATGAATTTACTGAATTTCCCCGTTCAGTTATGGAGGCCTTAAGACAGCCAATGGAAGATGGTTATCTGACTATTTCCAGAAGCCAAGCAAGAGTTAAATATCCTTCCAGATTTATATTGGTTGCTTCAGCTAATCCCTGCCCCTGCGGTTATTTATATCATCCTAAAAAAGCCTGTGTTTGTACGCCAAGAGAAATTAAGAGATATAGAAAAAGAATTTCAGGCCCAATTTTAGATAGAATTGATCTTCATGTGGAAGTTCCGGTAGTGGATGTTAGGGATCTTTCAGATGATCAAAAATCAAAAGTAGGGGCGTCCCTATGTGGTCGCCCTGAATCATCAGATAAAATAAGACAAAGAATAATAAAAGCAAGAGAAATGCAAAGAAAAAGATTTTTAAATGATAAAATTTATACAAATGCAGAAATGAAAAATGAACATATTAAAAAATATTGTTTTCTTTCAAAAGAAGTAAAACAGATTCTTAGTCAAGCAGTAATGAATTTTCATCTTTCAGCCCGTTCTTATTTTAAAATGATAAAAGTCGCCAGAACTATTGCTGATTTAGAGGGGGTAGAAAACATAACCGTTTCTCATATGGCAGAGGCTTTGCAATATAGAGCCCAAAGGGAGAATTATGAATTATAATTGTGTTAAGCTAATTGCGTTAAGCTTAGCTTAACGCAAATATATTATAAATAGAATGAGAAAAATTAAATTTGAACAAGGAAAATTTTATCACCTTTATGATAGAGGGGTAGAAAAACGTAATATTTTTAATAATGATTCTGATAAATGGAGATTTATTCAAGGATTATTTTTGTTTAATAACGAAGATGATTCTTTCAGAGTTCTTTACGAGATAGAAAGAGAAAATAAAGGAAGAATAAATTTTAATTTATTAAAAGAGTTTGTTGATAATAATCAAAAAAATAGAAAACCATTGGTTCGAATTATGGCAGATTGTTTAATGCCAAATCACTATCATTTATTAGTTGAGGAAATTCAAGAAAACGGCATTTCACGTTTTATGCATAAACTGGGAACTGGATATACTAATTTTTTTAACAAAAAATGTAATCGTGTGGGAAGTTTATTTCAGGGACCATTTAAAGCAGTAGCGATAGAAAACGATATTCAATTACAATATATTTTAGCATATATAAATGTTATTAATCCGGGACAATTAATAGAGCCAGAATTAAAAGAGAAGGGAATAGTAAATATAGATAAAGTTATGGATTTTGCAGAGAATTATTCTTTTGGAACTAATCCAGATTATCTTGGATTAAGAGATTCTATTCTTATTGATAAAGGAATATTTAAGGAATTTTTTCCAAGTCCAGAAAAATATGAGGAATTTATCAAAGATGTCTTATCAAGTAAAAAATATAATATAATCAACGATTTTACATTAGAATAAGTTTTGCGTTAAGCTAAGCTTAACGCAATTATGGCTTAAGGCGGTTATTTTATGAAAGAACATAATCTTGAAATAGGACATTTAGGCGAAGATATTGCGAGAAGATATTTAGAAAAGAAAGGATATTTTATTGTTGACCAAAATTATAAAAACAAGTATGCTGAAATTGATTTGATTGTTAAGGATAAAGATAGTTTGGTTTTTGTGGAAGTTAAAACAAGAATCAACGAGCATTTTGGAATTCCTGAAGACGCTATCAATCGCAACAAATTACGCAGATTAATTAGAAATGCCCAGGTCTATATGATGAGAAAGAATTATGATCTGGATTTTAGAATAGACGCCGTGTGCATTGTGCTTGATGAAAATAAACAACCCCTACGTATTGACCATTATAAAAATATCAATTAAAATAAAAGTATATGAAAAACATAAAGAAATCTTCGGAAATAGTTGAAACCTGTGAAAAGGTTTCTAAAATAAGTATCTATCTTTTAGCATTTTTGCTTCCTATCTTGTTTTTGCCTTGGACAGCAAACGTGCTTGACTTTAATAAGCAGGCCTTATTGATTGTTTTGGTTTTTGTTTCTTTATTTGCCTGGATGCTGAAAATTTTAATCTTAGGCAAAGCCAGTTTTAACTTAAGCTTGGTTCATATTCCTTTAGCAGTTTTATTTTTAGTTTATACTGCTTCAACAATTTTCTCTTTATGGAGATATGGAAGTTTTTGGGGCTGGCCCCAGGTTAATTCAGAAAGTTTGCTTAGTTTATTAGGTCTGGTCTTGCTTTATTTTTTAGTAATTAATATTTTTGAGAAGAAGGAGATTTTTTATCTGATGGTTTCGTTAGCAGGTTCCGGATTTTTAGCAATGCTTTATGGTTTGCTTCAACTTTTCGGAAAGTTTTTGATTCCTATTGGTTTTACCAAAGCAGTTTCTTTTAATACGATTGGCGGAGTGAATAGTTTGGCTGTTTTCGCGGCTATTTTACTGCCTTTGATTATTATCTTTTTAATTATTAGCAAAGAAAAATACTTAAAGGCGCTTTTTATTGCTGCTATTGCTCTTTTGGCTGTTTTGCTGCTTTTGATAAATTTTCAGGCCGCCTGGTGGCTGGTAATAGCGGGCTCGGCTTTAGTTATTGCTTTCGGCATTCAAAAAAGAGATCTTTTTGATAGTCGCTGGCTGGTTTTGCCAATGTTTTTTCTGGCCCTGGCTTTGCTTTTTAGTTTTTTCAGGTTTCAGATACCTTTGCTAAGCGAGGATAGGCCGGTTGAGGTTTTTTTAACTAATCGGGCCAGTTTTGATATTGTTTGGAATACATTGAAAGAAAACCCGGTTACTGGTTCAGGACCCGGCACTTTTATCTATAATTTCTCAAAGTACAAGGATATTGGTTTTAACCAGGGCAGTTTTTGGAATTTAAGATTTGATTGGGCAAGTTCAAAAATGCTCACTACGCTGGCAACTACCGGGATTTTAGGAGTATTGTCATTTTTGGCCTTGCTTGGATTTTTTATCTTTTATGGAATAAAATTTTTATTTGCCAAGAAAGGAGAAGAAGGCCAGGAGCTTTATTGGACATTGGGTTTGGGGATTTTTATTAGTTTTCTGACCGTGAGCGCTGCGTATTTTTTCTACCAATCAAATCTTTCTTTGGATTTTGTCTGGTTTTTATTAATGGCTAGTTTTGTTTCTTTGCTTTCTCCAATTAGAAAAGAAGTTGTGTTAAAACCTTCTTCTTTAGTAACTCTGGGCATTACCTTTGCTTTTACTTTGATTTTCATTTTCGGTTTAGGCATTCTTATTCTTGAGGGCCAAAGATATGCTTCTGCCGCAAGTTATTTAAAAGGAATGGAGAGCTGGCAGGACGGAGATAGCATTAAAACTATGGAGCATTTTGAAGATGCAGCCAGAGTAAGTCCGGGAAATGATTTGTATTGGCGGGAATTGTCTCAAGTTTATCTTCAGACCATAAGTGAAGTATCAGCAAGAACTGACTTATCTCAGGAAGAAATTACCAGACAAGTCCAGATTTTAATTAATAGCGCTGTAAATTCAGCCAAGACAGCTGTTGAAACTAATCCTAAAAATGTGGCTAACTGGTCAGCTCGCGGATCTGTGTATCAGAATCTGATTGGAATGGTTGGAGGAACAAAGGAATGGGCAGTAGAATCATATGAAAAAGCATTAGAGCTTGAGCCGGCTAATCCATTCTTCCCAACGCAAACAGGAATTGTTCTTTTGAGAGAGTCCTCTTTGTTAACCGCAGACGAAGAAAAAGAAGAGCAAAACAAGATTCTTAATGAAGCTGAAGAGCAGTTCAATAAGGCGATTGAAATGAAGCCTGATTATGCCCCAGCCCATTTTCAATTAGCAATGGTTTATCAAGCTCAAGGAAAAGGAGCAGAAATGATCACTCAGATTGAAAGGGCAAGAACTTTTGCTCCTTATGATGTTGGTTTGGCTTTTCAGTTGGGATTGATCTATTTTCAGAAACAAGATTATGAAAAAGCCAGAGCTGAATTTGAAAGAGCGATTTTGCTAAATCCTGATTATGCTAATGCTTTATACTTTTTAGGTTTGACCTATGATGAATTAGGAGAAAAGCATTTGGCTATCAAAGCGTTTGAAAAGATTCTGAATGCAAACCCTGATCATTCATTAGTGATTGCGATTTTAAACAATTTAAGGACTGGAGAAAAAGCCCTGGAAGGAATAATTGAAGAAGAGCCGCCTGTGGTTCCAATTGAAGAAGAAGATTAAAACTATGTTGTGTGGTTGATATCGGATATCAACCAGCAGCTGGTTGATATCCGATATCAACCACACCTATTGACATTTTTTCTAAAAAGATTAAAATAGTTATTAATAGTTATTAATTGATATTTAATACTAAATAGGGATATTTTATTTTAAAAAATATCTCTTTTGTATATTTTGTTTCTTTCTTTTTTCTAAGCAATTAAATATAATTTTACTCTAAAACTTTTAGAGTCCTTTTGTTTTTTTATGAAAACTAAGAACTTCTCTAAATCAAAAGTTTCTTTGCATCTGCCATATTTGTTATCTCTTCAAAAAGAAAGCTGGCAATGGTTTTGGCAGGAGGGATTAAAAGAACTGTTTTCTGAGATTTTCCCTATCAGAGACCATACAGGCAAAGAATTAGAGATCTGGTTTTTGGACTATAAATTGGATAAGCCAAAGTATAAAACGGATTTGGAGGCCAAGGAAAATAACGATTCTTTTGAAGCATCTTTAAGAGTTAAAGCAAAGTTAGTTAATCTTAAAACCAAAAAGAGCAAAGAACAAGAAATTTTCTTAACTGATTTCCCCTTGATGACTGAAAGGGGAACTTTTGTTGTTAATGGAATTGAAAGAGTGGCTATTGCCCAGCTTATCCGTTCTCCAGGAGCTTTTTTCAACAGCCAAACATCCAGAGGAAGAAAATGTTTTGGCGCTAAAATTATTCCTAACCGGGGAGCTTGGCTTGAATTTGAAGCTGATGCTAATAACTTTATTGGAGTAAAGATTGATAGAAAGAGAAAAGTGGCTGCCACGACTTTATTAAGAGCGCTTTGCGGATTAGATAACAAGCAGATGAAAAGTGTGTTTGGTGATTTCATTGAAGAAACTTTAAAAAAAGATGTATCGCAAAACCAGGGAGAGGCCTTAGTGGAAATTTACAGACGTTTAAGGCCAGGCGATTTGGTAACTCCTGATACAGCCAGAGAATTGATTGAGAGCGTGTTTTTTAATTTTGAAAGATATGATTTATCTAAAGTTGGAAGATGGAGAATGTATCAGCGTTTGCCGGAGCTGAAACCAGGCAAGCCAAAAGAGATTAAACCAGAGGACAGGGTTTTGAAGCCGGAAGATTTAATAGAGGTTGTTAAAGAGATTATTAGATTAAATAGCGATCCTGAGGCAAAAGCAGATGAAATTGATCATTTGGGAAACAGAAGAGTAAGAACTGTTGCCGAACTTCTTCAAAACAGAGTTAGAGTAGGTTTAATGAGGATGGAAAGGATTGTCAAAGATAGGATGTCCACTTTAGATGTTAGTGATTTATTCCCAGCCCAAATAGTTAATCCCAGACCGGTTATGGGAGTTGTAAAAGAATTCTTTACTTCTTCTCAGTTGTGTCAGTTTATGGATAATGAAAATCCTTTGGCTGAATTAGAGCACAAGAGAAGATTGTCAGCCACTGGTCCTGGAGGTTTGACCAGAGAAAGAGCAGGGTTTGAAGTAAGAGACGTTCAGCCGTCTCATTATGGAAGAGTTTGCCCAATTCAAACGCCAGAAGGCCCTAATATTGGATTAGTTAATCACTTAGCCACTTTTGCTAAAGTTAATCCTTATGGATTTATTGAGACGCCTTACTTTAAAGTAGAAAAAGGAAGGGTTACATCCAAACTTCAGTATCTTAATGCTTTTGAAGAAGAAAGGCATAATATTGCTCATTGTGGTGTTGCTATTGACGATAAAAAAAAGATTATTCCTAATAAAGTTGAAGCCAGAATAAAGGGAGAACCGGGCTTGATTGATAGAGACAAGATTGATTTTATAGATGTTTCGACTGAACAGTGTTTTTCTATTGGAACCTCTCTTATTCCGTTTTTGCAAAATGACGATGCTAATCGGGCCCTAATGGGTTCAAATATGCAGCGCCAGTCAGTGCCTTTGATAAAACCAGAGGTGCCTTTAGTTTGTTCCGGCGTTGAAGAAAGAGTGGCTCGGGATTCGGGCCAGGAAATAATTGCTGAAGAAGATGGCCGGGTCATAGATGTAGATGCTAGGCATGTTGTTGTTGGAAATAAAACTTATGACTTAAAAACGTTTGTCAGAACTAATCAATATACTTGTTTTCATCAAAGACCAGTAGTTGCCAAAGGGCAAAAAGTCAAAAAGGGAGATGTTTTAGCAGATGGCGGAGCAATCTCTCAAGGAAGGTTGGCTTTAGGCCAGAACGTTTTAGCCGCTTTTATTTCCTGGCAGGGAGCTAATTTTGAAGACGCAATTATAATATCGGAGAGATTGGTTAAAAATGATTTCTACAGTTCAATTCATATTGAGAAATTCACCTGCGATGTCAGAGAGACAAAATTAGGTCCGGAAATTACTACCTGCGATATTCCTAATGTTTCTGAAGAGAAATTAAAAGACCTGGACGAGGAAGGAATTATTAGAATGGGGGCTGAAGTCGGGCCTAATGATATTTTGGTTGGCAAGATTTCACCAAAAGGAGAAGCTGGCTTGACTGCTGAAGAGCGGCTCTTGCGGGCAATTTTTGGAGAGAAGGCCAGAGACGTTAAAGACAGCTCTTTACTTATGCAGCATGGAAGAAGAGGAAGAGTAATTGGAGTAAGGGTTTTCTCCAGAGAAGAAGGACATAAATTGGAGCCAGGGATTCTTAAGAAAATTGAGGTTGAGATAGCGGTAGTTAGAAAGATTCAGGCAGGAGATAAGTTAGCCGGCCGTCATGGAAACAAAGGAGTAATTTCTAAAGTTGTGCCCGAAGAAGAGATGCCATTTTTAGAAGATGGGACGCCAGTGGATATTATTCTTAACCCTTTGGGCGTTGCTTCCAGAATGAATCTTGGCCAGATATTAGAAACCCATCTGGGCATGGCTGCTGAAAAGCTAAATTATGTGGCAATATCTCCGGCTATGGCCGGAGCCACAGAAACAGATATTAAACAGGAATTGAAAAAGGCAGGTTTTTCAGAAGATGGAAAGTTTACTTTATATGATGGAAGAACTGGATTTGCTTTTCCGGAAAAGATTACAGTCGGCTATATATATATGATGAAGCTGATTCATATGGTTGAGGACAAGATTCATATGCGTTCAATCGGACCCTATTCTTTAATTACTCAACAGCCCTTAGGCGGTAAAGCTCAGTTTGGAGGCCAGAGATTTGGGGAAATGGAAGTATGGGCTTTAGAAGGATATGGGGCTGCTAATATCTTACAGGAAATGCTCACGATAAAGTCAGATGATGTTTTAGGAAGGGCAGCAACCTATGAAGCGATTTTGAAAGGCGAAGAGATTAAACCTCCAAACATACCAGCGTCGTTTAATTTGCTCGTGAACGAGCTTAAGTCTTTAGGATTAAGCGTTGAGATTAAAGAGAAAAAATCATGAGAGTTACTGATCTACAATCAATAAGAATAAAACTTGCCTCGCCAGAGGAGATTTTAAATTGGAGCCACGGCGAGGTTACTAAACCAGAAACCATTAATTATAGGACGCAGAAAGCGGAAAAAGACGGGCTGTTTTGCGAGAAGACATTTGGTCCGGCAAAAGATTATGAGTGCTATTGCGGCAAGTACAGAAGGATTCGCTATAAGGGAGTGATTTGTGACAGGTGCGGGGTTGAAGTGACAAAATCATCAGTACGCCGGGAAAGGATGGGTCATATTAAATTGGCTTGTCCTGTTTCTCATATCTGGTTTTTGCGAGGGCTTCCTTCAAGGATAGGAATGGTTTTAGATATTCCTATGCAGCAGTTGGAAAAAGTAATTTATTTTGCCGCCTATATTGTAACTAGCGTTAATGAAGAGGCCAAAAAAAGAGTTTTGGAAGAAATTGACAAAGAATACAAGATGAAGCTCAAAGCTTCTGGATGCCCGCAGGCAGACTCCCCGAAGGGTTGCAGTTCAAAGCTTCTGGATGCCCGCAGGCAGACTCCCCGGAGGGTTGCAATTAAGAAAAAAGAATTAAAGACAGCTTTGGAAGAGTTGAAGGCAGCCAAGAATAAGGCAAGAGAAGAAGTTTTAGAGATTAAGCCGTTAAGAGTATTTTCTGAAATTGAATATTATGATTATTCTTTGAAATACGGTGAAGTTTTTGAAGCTGGAACCGGGGGCGAGACCTTAAGAAAGATTTTTGAGAAATTCGATATTAAAAAAGAGATACAGAAATTAAAAAAAGAAGAAGAAAAGACAGCAGCAATATCTCGGAGAAAGATTCTAAGACGTTTGAGGTTTTTGCAGGGATTGGTTAAATCAGGAATTAGGCCGGAATGGATGTTTTTGACTGTTATTCCTGTTTTGCCTCCTGATTTAAGGCCAATGGTTCAGCTGGATGGAGGCCGTTACGCTTCTTCTGATTTAAACGACTTATATAGAAGAGTTATTAATAGAAACAATAGATTAAAATATTTATTAGATATTTCAGCTCCAGAAGTAATTGTTAGAAATGAGAAAAGAATGCTTCAGGAGGCAGTTGATGCCTTGATTGATAATGGAATGAGGAAAGGTATTTTGACCACTGCTACGACTGGGGGGCGAAGGCTGCTAAAATCATTAGCTGATATGCTTAAAGGAAAACAAGGCCGGTTTCGTCAGAATCTTTTAGGCAAGAGGGTTGATTATTCAGGAAGATCAGTAATTGTAGTCGGAGCTCAATTAAAACTTCATCAGTGCGGTCTTCCTAAAAAAATGGCCTTGGAACTGTTCAAGCCCTTTGTTATTAAAAGAATTTTAGATAAAGAACTGGCATATAATGTTCGCGGGGCTTCAAAGCTAATTGAACAGGAAACAGATGAGGTTTGGGCAATTTTAGAGGAAGTGGTTAAGGATAAGCTTGTTTTGCTTAATCGCGCGCCTACTCTTCACCGTTTAGGAATACAGGCATTTCAACCAGTCCTAATTGAAGGAGAATCAATTGAAATCCATCCTATGGTTTGCAAGGCGTTTAATGCTGACTTTGACGGCGACCAGATGGCGGTTCATGTGCCTTTAAGCAAAGAGTCGCAAGAAGAAGCAAAAACAATCATGTCTTCTCCTCTTAATTTATTAAAGCCAGCTACTGGAGTTCCTGTTATAGCTCCTACTCAGGATATTATTCTTGGTTGTTATTGGATTACTAAGATAAACCCTCTTACCAAAAATTTGGTAAAGGGGGTAAAAAAAGAAGCAAAAACTTTCTCTAGTCCAGACGAGGCCATTATGGCGTATGAACACAATGACGTGGATTTGCGAGTTAAAATAAAAGTCTCGATTAAAGGTGAAATTAGGGAAACAACTGTGGGCAGAATTCTGTTTAACGAAACATTGCCAAATGATTATCCTTTTATTGACGAGACAATGGATTCAAAGAAATTGGAAAAAATAGTTGGTAAAATTATTTCAAAATATAAACAGGAAGTAATTGAAGAAACATTAGATAAAATTAAGAAGTTGGGATTTGAATCAGCCACAATTTCTGGAATAACATGGGGAATGGATGATCTAATTGTTCCTCCGGAGAAAGAAGGAATTATTAAAGCGGCGGAAAAAGAAATAGAAATGATTGACAGCCACTTTAGAAGAGGTTTGCTTTCTAAAGAAGAAAAAAGCAGTAAAGTAATTGAGGTTTGGACAAAAGCAAAATCTGAAATTGAGAAATTAGTGCCCAAAACACTGCCGGAAATGGGTTCAATATTTTCAATGGTTGATTCAGGAGCAAGAGGGTCTTGGGCTCAGCCCGTTCAAATGGCAGGAATGAAAGGATTAGTAATTAATCCAGCCGGTCAGATTATTGAACTGCCGGTAAAAAGTTCATTTAAGGAAGGGTTCGATGTTTTAGAATATTTTATTTCTACTCATGGAGCAAGAAAAGGAACAGCTGATACTGCTTTACGAACGTCAACGGCTGGTTATTTGACTCGCCGCTTGGTTGATGTTTCTCACGAAGTAGTTGTTTTTGAAGAAGATTGCAAAGACCAGGAAGGATTTGAGATATTCAAAAAAGATGCTGATGAATTAGGTCAGGATTTTGCTTTTAAAATTGTCGGCAGAATAGCTTTGGAAGATATAAAGGGCGTTGTTAAAAAAGGTGAAATGATTGACTGGCAGACAGTAAAGAAGATAACAGAACAGCGAATTGAAAAAGTTAAGGTTCGCTCTCCAATAAGCTGTAAGTCAATTCGGGGAATTTGCCAGAAATGTTATGGCTGGGATCTGGGCGCAAATCAATTGGTAAAAAAAGGATCAGCAGTAGGAATTGTTGCCGCGCAAGCAATAGGAGAGCCAGGCACTCAATTAACAATGAGAACTTTTCATACCGGAGGAGTGGCTGGCGGAAGCGATATTACTTTTGGTCTTCCTCGGGTTCAAGAGATTTTTGAAGCGAGGATACCGGGAGGAAAAGCAGAGATTTCCAAGAATGAAGGTGAGATTTTAGAGATCACTCCGGAGAGAACTATTAAAATAAAAGTCAAGGGCAAGAAAGCTGATGATATTGTTGAATATAAGATACCTGCCAAAACAGCAATTTTCGTAGAAAAGGGCGATGATATAAAGAAAGGACAGCAGCTTTGCGAAGGAAGTTTAGATTTAAAAGAATTATTTAAGCTTAAGGGCAAAGAGGAAACCCAGCGCTATATTTCTAAAGAGATTCAAAGGATTTATGTTTCTCAAGGAGCGGTTATTCATGATAAACATATTGAAGTGATAATTCGTCAGATGTTTTCCCGAGTAAAAATTAAAGAGGCGGGAGATAGTAATTTTGCTCTTGGAGAGATTGTTGAAAATTCTAAGCTTCTTGAAGAAAATATTAAACTGAAAAAAGAGAAAAAGAAACCAGCAAAAGCGGCTACTATTTTATTAGGAATTT
>CAZOVC010000007.1:0-21259 GCA_964583485.1 uncultured Candidatus Saccharibacteria bacterium | reverse complement strand
CTTCAGATGGAACCGGACTTTTAACTATGCCAGTTAGAGAAAATCCTTTTTCTCTAATTCTTTTGGACGAAATTGAAAAAGCTCATCCCAATATTCTAAATTTGTTTTTACAAGTTTTAGATGAAGGTCATTTAACGGACGGTTTTGGCAGAAAGATTAATTTCAAGAACACAATAATAATTGCTACTAGTAATGCCGGCTACGAAGTGATTTTAAAAGCTTTGAGAGAAAAGCAAGAATGGCTAGAAGTAAAACAAAAACTCATTGATTATTTGTTTGAACACAGAATTTTTAGGCCGGAATTTATTAATCGCTTTGATGCTGTTGTTCTTTTTAGTCCTTTAAGTAAAGGAAACCTTTTAGATATTTCTGAATTAATGCTTGGGAAATTAAAGAAAAATCTTCAGGAAAAAGGCATTGAATTTATAATTACCCCATCATTAAAAGAAAAAATAGTTGAGTTGGGTTATAACCCAGTTTTCGGCGCCAGAGAAATGCGTCGGGTTATTCAGGACAAAGTAGAAAACGTCTTGGCCTCAGCCTTGCTCTCCAAACAACTAACCCGCGGCACGCGCGTCACCCTCGACCCCAAAACCTTTAAATTAATTATTAACCCTTAACCTTTACGAGAACAGTTCTTGTAGGGCAATAAAAACAGGCCGAATGGTTAACCCCTTTCGGCCTTTGTTTATCATTTGAAGTTGCTATTTGAATAGAATCTAAGAATCTCCCATTTAGTGTTTTAGGAACTAACTGTTTTACTCTCCATAATAGGTTTGTAGTAAATTGATACTACATTTGAAAGACATTGAAGAGTGTAGCTGGCGATAGCGTTCACGAAAGTGTAGAGCCGATGGTCTGTGCTACTGCGGTAATAGAGGTCAGTTTTAGAATCATATCCAATGTTTTGGTCGATGGTTTCCACAATCTTTACTGCTTCTCTTATCTTTTCTGGATTCTGAGGTGCAGCACAATAGAGATTAACTAGAAGTATATTATCAAGCGTGAATACCCCTGTCTCTGGTTTAGATCGAGAGAGTTTCCTGCCCGGTATACCCATTGCCAAACCTTCAGCAGTAAAGTGAAGTCTCTGGAATAGAGAGTTTTTAATCAGGGCAGTCTCCTCCCAGTATCCGGCTTCAGCTAATGCCATTGCAGTCAGGATAAAGCTGAAAGTGTAGGTTCGCTTATCATCGCGTCCATTGGAGACTAACCATTTATCCCGATCTACGAAAGCCAGGAGCTTTTCAGCCAATCGTTTGCTTTCTTCCGGAGAAAAATACTTCAGACAAAGGCTCAAAAGAGCCTGGTCTGATGAATAAATTATATCTCCATCAAGTCTATTCCGTAAAAAACCATCGTCATCAAATCCGATCCAGTGCTTTACTCCAGCAACGAGGTGAGCAAATTTTTCTATCTTAGCTTGAGTTCGATAAGCCAAGGCAAGTGCAAGATTTTCAAACGAATCTACCAGAGGATCATCTTCAGCAGCTTTTACAAGCCCTGTTTTTTTATGAAATCCTATTCGCTCTTCAATGCTTCGAATAATATCTCGTGCCTTCTTCTCCAGTTTCAAAGATATCTCGTTTGTCTTAGACATTTTTATGCTTCCTTATTAAGTTTTCAATTTTCTTCTCTATTCTATTTTTTTCGCATATTATATCGTATCATGTGTATCAGATTTGTCAATCTTTTTGAAGTTTTTTGCGGACAGGGAAAAAAACCAAATGAGTTTTTCAACAATCTTTATAAATGTTTTTTCTATCCCGACTTTTAAAATAATAATTTTATAATTTTCTATATCGAAAAGGACTCGATAATTTCCAATCCGAAACCTATACTCTCCAAACTTACGGTCTTTTAATTTCTCAGCAAATCTGAGAGGATTTTCTTGAGAAGAATAAAACTTAAGTTTTTCTAAAATCCTCTTCCGGATTTGAGAAGGCAGCCTTTCTATTTCTCTGGCTGCTTTGGTTTTTAATTCAAAATTAAACACAGAATTAAATGCGGTATTCTTTAAGAAGTTTTTCTAAAGACACGGTTTCTTTTTCTTTTCTTCTTTTATTAATTTCCTTGGCTAAGCTTTCGGAACGATACATTTCTAAATCTTCTAAATCTTTCTCAACTTCTTTCCATTTTCTCAATGGTAAAATCACTACTCCTTGTTTTCCTTCGATAGCAGATTTTGGTAAAGTTATAGTATTTGTATCTTGATTAGTCATACAACTTTATTTTAACAAAATAAGATTTAGTGTCAATACATAATAAGGTAACTGTTCACGCAATAAGAATTGTCTGAAAAAATAGGTGTGGAAAATTTGTGGAAAAGTATGGGTTGACGAGACTCTGTGAAAAGAGGTATAAAGGTAATAGGTGGGTAATTGTGGAAAACAATGGGAAAACTAAGCTTTTCGGGGGAAAACTACTATGTTCATAGGAGAATACAAACATACAATTGATACTAAAAAGCGATTATCTCTTCCCTATAAATTTAGAAGAGAGCTTGGCAAGGGAGTCATAGTTACTAGGGGTTTTGAAAAATGTTTAGTTATTTATCCTCAAAAAGAATGGAAAGGAGTAATAGAAGAATTAAGAAAATTGCCAACAAGCAGGTCAGAAAGTAGAAAATTTAATAGAGTTGTTTTAGGGGGAGCCGTACAAGTTAACTTAGATAAATTAGGCCGAATTCTCATTCCTGATTATTTAAAGAAATATGCTGGTCTGAAAAAAAATATAACTGTTTGCGGACTTTCTAATAAATTAGAAATTTGGGATGTTCAAAAATGGGAAATGTATAGAAACAAAGCTGAGCAAGATATTGATAAGATTGCTGAGAAATTACCAGATTTAGGAATTTAGTTATAGTGATGCACATACCTGTTCTTAAAAAAGAAGTTTTACAATATTTAGACCCGAAGCCAAATGAAAATTTTATTGATTGTACGCTGGGGCAAGGCGGGCATGCTATAGGCATACTTGAAAGAAATAAGCCAAATGGCAAAGTTTTAGGAATAGAATTAGATAAAGATATTTTCGATAAGCTAAGTTTATCGAAAATAGATAGATTAATTTTAGTCAGTGATTCTTATGTGAATTTGAAAGAAATTGTTAAGAAAAGTAAATTCACTCCTATTAATGGAATTCTGTTTGACCTTGGAATGTCCAGCTGGCATTTGGAAGAGTCGGGCCGGGGATTTACTTTTTTAAAAGATGAGCCGCTTGATATGAGATACAACCTGGATAATGATTTATCTGCTGGCAAAATTTTAAATAATTATTCTCAAAAAGAGATTGAAAAAATCTTCAAACAGTATGGCGAAGAAAGATTTGCCAAAAGATTAGCTAGAAGAATTGTTGAACAAAGGCCCATAAAAAGCACTTTTCAGTTAGCAGAGATTATTAGAAAATCAAAGATTTATTCACCCAATCGTATATTCCAGGCCTTGAGAATTGCGGTGAATAACGAGTTAGAGAATTTAAAGAAAGGTTTAATTCAAGCTGTGGAAGTTTTGAAACCTGGCGGCAGAATTGTAGTAATTTCTTTTCATTCTTTAGAAGATAGAATTGTTAAGAACTTTTTCAAAGATTCAAATTTAAAAGTTTTGACAAAAAAACCAGTAATATCTTCTCCAGAAGAGATTAAAATTAATCCTCGTTCGCGCAGCGCAAAACTTAGAGCAGCAGTAAGAATATGACTACACATTATATTAATTTAAGAATATTTTGGCTTTTGAGCATTTTATTAACAATTACTTTTTTAGTTTTTTATATATTTCAAGTTAATGCCGAAGTTTCAAAAAGATATTCAATTCAAGGATATCAAAAAAGAATAGCTGAGATTTCAAAAGAAAATCATAGTTTAGAAATTAGTTCAGCGCAGATAAATTCTTTAGAAAATCTTACGCTTTTATTAGAAGAGCTTAATTTTGAAAAAACAGATAAAGTTTATTATATCCGAGTTTTAGACACTCAAGTTGTCGCAAAATGAAGAAATGGAGAATTAATTTAATATTTATTTTAATTATATTATTCGGAGCGGCTATTATTAGCCGCTTGGTTTATTATCAAATTGTTAAACAAGAGCTTTACAAGGCGCTGGCTCAAGGACAGCAAAAAAGTTTTCAGCTTATAAAAGGGGAGCGAGGAGAAATTTTCTTTAATGGGGGCGAAATTTTAGCTACGAATATTAAAGGAAAATATATTTTCGTTTCTCCTGAAGAAATTGAAGAAAAAGAAAAAACGGCCAGAGAGCTTTCTCAAATTTTTATTTTAGAAGAAGAATTCATTTTAGAAAAAATTAAAAGAGATAGTTTATTTGAGAAAATAAAAAGCAACTTAACAGAAGAAGAAGAGCAATCATTAAAAGAAATAGATTTGCCAGGCGTTTATTTGGGAGAAGCAGTTTTCAGGCAGTATCCTCAAGCAACTATGGTTTCTCAGATTATTGGGTTTTTTGGCGGCGAAGAAAAAGGTCAATACGGAATAGAAGGTTATTATGATGATTTTCTTCAGGGAAAAGAGAAGATTTTTTTCTCTGAAAATTCTCAAGCATCTAACAAAGGCGCTGATATTTTTTTAACCATTGACTATAATATTCAGTTTATGGCAGAGAAGTTATTAGCAAAAGCTAAAGAGAATTTAGATATTGAAGCAGGGCAAATCATTGTTTTAGATCCTAACACAGGAAGAATTTTCGCTTTAGCTCATTTCCCAGATTTTGACCCAAACTATTATTCAGAAATTGATGATTTCCAGATTTTTCAAAATGGGGCTGTCCAGAAACTATTTGAGCCGGGTTCTGCATTTAAGCCAATTACTATGGCAGCTGCTTTAGACCAAGGGAAAATAACGCCTCAAAGCACTTATATTGATGAAGGGCAAGTAAAAATTGGCAAGTATATTATTGAAAATTATAATAAGAGGGTTTTCGGAGAGCAAACCATGACCGAGGTTTTAGAGAAATCAATTAATACTGGAGCAGTTTTTGCTGAGAAGCAGTTAGGCCATAACCTGTTTTTGCAATATATAGAGGACTTTGGTTTTTTTGAACCAACTGGGATTGATCTGCAAGGAGAAGTTTTTTCTGAAAATAAAGAATTTAAAAAAGGTTATGAGATAAACTTTGCCACTGTTTCTTTTGGCCAGGGAATTGAAATGACTCCTATCCAATTGGTTAGAGCATTTTGCGCGCTTGCTAATGGAGGAAAATTGGTTAAGCCGTATTTGGTAGAAAAGATTCTGCAAGATGGTAAAATAATTGAAACCCAAACTGAAATATCTTCAAACCAAGTTATTTCCCTAAAAACCGCTTCACAAATAACAGCAATGATGATTAGCGTAGTTGAAAATGGTTTTGGCAAAGGAGCTAAAATTCCCGGCTACTATATTGCTGGAAAAACAGGTACTGCTCAAGTATCTTGGTCAAGTCTGGACATAGATAAAGAGGGTTATTCAGATGAAACTTGGCAAAGTTTTATTGGTTTTTTTCCTGCTTTTGAGCCTGAGTTTCTAATTTTAGTTAAACTTGATAATCCTGGAACTAAAACTGCTGAATATTCAGCAGTGCCAATTTTCAAAGAATTAGCAAAATATATTATAGATTATTATCAGATGCCGCCTGATTATGAATAAACTTTTATTTTTTATAAAAAGACCTTGTGTTGTTCTTGTTATTGGCAAGGGTCGTTCTTTTGCTGTTGGAATTATTTCTAAAATATTAAAGGATAAAAATGTTTTAATTTTGGGTCCAGAGACATCAGATTTCTTTCTTAAGAAATCCAAACTCCCGATTTTAGTAATAACAAATAGCGATGACGAAAAAGAAATTTCTAATATTAAGAAATTAGCTAAAATTATACCAGCTTATGGGTTTTTGATTTTAAACTTTGATAAAGATCAGATTCGGGAGATAAAAAATATATCTGTTGCTCATTGTCTAACCTATGGATTTTACAAAAAAGCAGATTTGCAAATTAGTGATCTTAATATTACTTCTGATGGAACGAATTTTAAAATAAATTATCAAGGCAATATTGTTCCATTTTGGTTTAAAGAATCTTTAGAGAAAAAACAAATATACAGTATTTTATCAGGTATTGCAGTTGGCGTAGTCAGTGATATAAATTTAGTTGAAATATCACAATCTTTAAAGTAGAAAAAAGCCCTACTAATTAGCAGGGCTTAAAACAGCGACATCAAGCCTTTTTTTGCCAAACTTGAGAGCGTCTGTATGATTGTGGAATCTGACATCAATATGGCAAATTCTCTTTTTCGTGCTTTGCCGCATTGCGCCGCCAGTGTCGTCTACAAACCTAATGCCAATACCTGGAATTACTAATTTGGTATTGTAGGGGAGGATTTTTGGGTCAGCTGCAACTCCGTTAGTTCTCCATGCATTTTTTCCTGTTGAAGTGAACCCATCAGCGAATTTACCGCAGCACTTTTTACAAGGGCAGTAGCCGGTTACTAACATTCTAACAATCTTAGGTTTTATTCTTTCTTTTCTCTTTTCTAGTTTTTTTATTTTTACTGTTGTTGTCTGCTTTTGTGACTGAGCGTGAGTAGGTTCTTTGCACTTAGCATAAATCAATAGAGCAGTAAAAAACACCACAAACAAAATATTGGCTTTCCCCATTTTTTTAATCCTTTCAATAGACCATATTTTTTTGGGAATGAACAATTTTTAATATTAGCATAAATTTTTAATCTTGTCAATAGTTTTATTTTATAGTATATTATAAATAATGCTCCCATCGTCTAGCGGCCTAGGACATCAGCTTCTCAAGCTGGGAACCGGGGTTCGACTCCCCGTAGGAGCACAGCGTGGCTATGAGGGCGGCATTAAGGGGGAGCAGGTGACCACTCCACCTGCCTTTTTTGTTTGGTTGTTTTTTGACTTGCCCTCACGCCAAAGTTGAAAACTTCTGGTAGTGAGGGTAGAATATAGTAATGGCAAAAGAAATTTCATGGCATAGTCTTTCTTGGAGAGAAGCAATTGAAAAGCTTAAAACAGATTCTAAAGATGGTTTAAATGAAAAAGAAGTAAAAGATAGAAGAGAAAAGTTTGGCAGGAATTTGCTTCCAGAGAAAAAGCCGCTCTCCAAAATAAGGATATTTCTTCAACAATTTAAAAGCCCTTTAATTTATATTCTAGTAATTGCTGGAATAGTAGTTTTGTTTTTTAAAGAATTTACCGACGCCATTGTTATTTTTGGCGCTGTTTTTTTAAACACTATTGTTGGTTTTTTTCAAGAGAATAAAGCTGGTGATGCTTTGAGAAAACTAAAAAAGATAGCCAAAATTACTGCTCAAGTCGTAAGACAGGGCAATACAAAAGTTATAGATTCTGAAGAACTAGTTCCTGGCGATATCTTTATTTTAAGCCCTGGAGATAAAGTTCCGGCTGACGGACGTATTATTGAAAGCAATAATTTGAAGACAAATGAAATGGCTTTGACTGGGGAATGGCTGTCAGCCGAGAAAAAAGCAGATGTTTTGTCAAAGAAAAGACCCTTGGCAGATAGAGATAATATGGTTTATATGGGTACAGTTGTAGAAAATGGAAAGGCAAAAGCAATAGTTACTGCAACTGGCTTGAAAACTGAAATAGGAAAAATAGCCCAGATGGTGAAAGAAACTAAAGAAGAAAAAACGCCTTTGCAAAAAAAGTTAGCAAAATTTTCTAAAATTGTTGCTGGAATTATTGTGGCAATTTGTATTATCATTTTTATTGAAGGTATAATTACCGGAAACACATTTTTAGAAATGTTTACAATAGCAATAGCAGTGGCAATAGCTGCTATTCCTGAAGGTTTGCCTGTAGCTATGACCGTTATTTTAGCCATAGGAATGCAGAGAATTCTAAAAAAGAAAGGATTAGTAAGAAAACTTGCTTCAGCTGAAACGCTGGGAAGCACTTCTATTATTGCAACTGATAAGACAGCTACTTTGACTGAAGGAAAGATGAAAGTAACTGAAGTTATAGCAGAAACAAAAACAGACCGTCATTTAGCTCTTAAGATTGCTACTTTGTGCAATGAGGCATTTATTGAGAATCCAGATGAAACAATGGAAAAATGGATTATTCAGGGCAGGCCGACAGATAAAGCATTGCTTTTGGCCGGAGTTGAAACGGGAATTAATAAAAAAGAATTGGAAAAAAGAATGTTTAAAACTGCTGAATTTCCATTCAGTCCAGTTAATAAATATTTAGCGCGGGCATTTGCTTTAAACAAAAAAGAAGATGTTCTTTATGTTTCAGGCGCTCCAGAAAAATTATTAGAAATGTCAAAGTATTTTAGAAAGAGCAGGAAAGAAGAATCCTTAGGTTCGCAAAAAAGAAATGAATTAAAAGATACTTTAGAAGAGCTTACTGGAAAAGGGTTAAGGGTTGTAGCTGTGGCGTATAAAAAGATTGATAATCTTAAGGATTTGTTTGATAATTTGGTCTTTGTGGGGATGATAGGTTTAAAAGACCCAATCAGGAAAGAAGTGAAAAAAGCAATAAAAATCTGCCGGCAGGCAGGCATGCGGACGATTATTGTTACTGGCGACCATAAATTGACAGCAAAAGCAGTAGCCTTGGAATTAGGGTTTAAAGTGAAAGAAAGAAATATTATGGAAGGCAGAGAATTAAATGAGCTTTCAGACAAGCAATTTGAAAAAAGAGTAAATTATATTCAGATTTATGCTCGTGTTGAGCCAAAGCATAAAATGAGGATTATTCAAGTATGGCAGGAGAAAGGAGAAGTGATAGCAATGACTGGTGATGGCATTAATGATGCTCCAGCTTTGAAAAAAGCTGATATTGGCGTGGCTTTAGGTTCTGGCACAGAAGTTGCTAAAGAAGTTTCCGACCTTGTTTTACTGACTGACAATTTTAATATTATTGTAGCTGCTGTAGAAGAGGGAAGGGCAATTATTGATAATATCCGCAAAGTGATTACTTATCTTCTTTCCGATTCTTTTACTGAGATAATTTTGGTTGGAACAGGGATTTTCTTTGGTCATTTGCCAATTACTGCTGTTCAAATTTTATGGGTTAATCTTATTGAAGACGGCCTTCCTAATATTGCTTTAGCTTTTGAGCCGAAAGAAAAAGATTTGATGAAGCAAAAACCTCAAGGTCATGATACCCCGCTTTTAAACCGAGAAATGAAAGCGCTGATTTTTATTATTGGGATACTAACTGACCTCTTTCTTTTAGCATTATTTTTATATCTTTTGAAATATTCTAATTATGAAATTCTTCATATCAGAACAATTATTTTTGCTGCTTTGGCCGCAAATTCGCTTTTATATGTTTTTTCTTGTAAAAGTTTAAGAAGAAATCTTTGGCATATAAATCCTTTTTCAAACAAATTTTTGGTTTATGCTTGGGGTTTTGGATTAATAGCTTTGCTATTAGCTATTTATCTTCCGCCCCTCCAAACTATTTTAAAAACTGTTCCTCTCGGATTAATTGATTGGATAATTATTTTAGGATTAAGTTTTTTTGAGTTAATTCTAATTGAAGCTACAAAATATTATTTTATTGTGAGACATGAAACTAATATATAATTCGTATGTGCCTAATTCAAGATTATATATCTATACAATAGCGAATCAAGGTTCTCACCGAAGGTGAGGTTCTTATTCGTTAAGGCTATTCGTATACTATGATTTGGTTATTCATTTTTATAATTTCTTGTTTTGTCTTATTTTGGTCAGGCTCTAAACTAATTAAGGGTTTAATAAGAATGGCTCGGTATTTGGCTTTAAGGGAGTTTGTGTTAGCTTTTTTTATTATGGCTTTTGCCGGCACATTGCCTAACTTGTTTGTTGGCATTAATTCAGCTCTGCATGGAATTCCGCAGCTTTCTTTTGGAGAAATCGTTGGAGGAAATGTAATTGATTTAACATTAGCTGTTGGTTTGGCAATTTTGATAGGCAATACCGCCATACCAGTAAGAAGTAAAATGGTTCAGACCAGCACTATTTTTACTGCTGTAATCGCTGTTTTACCATTAGTTTTAATTTTGGATGGAAACTTAGGAAGAGGCGATGGTTTAATTTTGCTTTTGGCTTTCGTTCTTTATATCTTTTGGCTTTTTTCAAAAGAGGAAAGATTTAGAAAAGTGTATAAAGGGAATAAAAACGAACATGGGCGCGGTCTGGGGATTATAGATTTTTTAAGGAATAGAAAAGAACCTAAAAGTATTAGACATTTTAAAACTTTTCTAAAAGATTTGAGAATGGTAATAATATCTTTGGTTTTGCTTTCAGCAGCTTCCTGGGGCGTGGTTCAGAGCGCTCAGGTTTTTTCTGATGTTTTGAGCATTGGTCTTCCAATGGTCGGGATTTTGATTGTTGGTTTAGGCAATGCTTTGCCCGAAACTTATTTTGCCATTGTTTCGGCAAGAAAGCGCCAGACCTGGCTGATTTTAGGGAATTTAATGGGTTCGGTTATTGTTTGCGCTACTCTTGTTTTAGGAATTGTTGTTTTAATTTCACCAATTCAAAATATAGATTTTTCTCCTTTTGCTATTGCTCGCATTTTCCTTGTAATCTCAGCTGTGTTTTTCTTAATAGTTGTTAGAACTGACCAGAGGATTACTAAAAAAGAAGCCCTTCTTTTAGTAGGGATTTACATTCTTTTTCTCCTGTCTGAAATATTCTTCAGATAAGACTACGAGAACTGTTCTCGTAGTATTGTTTTTATGGTATTATTAAAATAAGATGCCTATTAAAAGACCACTATTAGTAAATGGAGAAATATATCATATTGTAATCCGAGCAATAGAAGGACTCAAGCTTTTTGTCAATGATAGAGATTATTTTCGGATGATTCACAATCTATTTGAATTCAACGACGATAATCCTGTAAGTTGGCAATACCGTCAGCGCTACGAGAACAGTTCTCGTAGTATTAGAGAAGAAAGAAAACGGATAATGTTAGTGGAAATTTTGGCGTTTTGTTTGATGCCGAATCATTTACATTTATTAGTTAGACAAGTTCAAGATGGTGGAATTAGCAAATTTATGAGGAAAATTGGAGCTGGTTACGGAATTTATTATAATAATAAATATAAAAGAAGCGGTCATATATTTCAGGGACGATATAAAGCTGTTCATATCAAAAATGATCAGCAGTTGATGACAGTATTTGTTTATATTCATACAAATCCAGTTTCGATTATTGTCCCTAACTGGAAAGAAAAGGGGATTGATAATGTTGAAGAAGTAATGAATTTTCTAGAAAAATATAGACAGTCAAGTTATTTAGATTATCTTCAAAAAAAGAATTTCCCTTCTTTAACTAATAGAGAATTTTTAACAGAAGTTATGGGTGGAGTTGAGGGTTGCCGAAAGTTTGTAGAAGATTGGCTCCAATTTAAAAAAGAATTAGCTGATTTTGACAAGGTGGCAATAGAGTAATACTACGAGAACAGTTCTCGTAGTAATAAAACAGGCTGAAAGTTGCTCTTTCAGCCTGTTTTATTGTTAAGAGTATTCCTTGGCTCTTTTAGAATTTTGGCAAAGGATGCCATGTTCCAATTGCTTTTTTCGCTAATTTCCAGCAAAACAGAACCGAAGTTAAATTCAAGATTGTAATAAAAATGAGGTTGTATATCTCTATGTGAGATAGCTCATAAAATACTGGCACTAAATTCAATGCAATATGCAAAACAGATGGTGTCATGCAGATGATGATAATAAGAGTCATTCTCGGCTTAACAATTATATGTTCTTTGCTTTCTTTAAAAATAATCATGGTTTATCCCTCCTTTCAGGATACGCTCGTTTAAAGTATAATACTGATTTTTTAAAAGAGCCTTACTCCTAACAGTATTATAGTATAACCATACAACCTTGTCAAGAGCATTGTTTTTTTATTTAAATTGTTATAATATATATTTAATGGAGCAAATGATAATTGGTATTTTAATAGCGGTTATTATTGGATTGGCAGTAGGGATTTTTTTGTTATTAAAGAAGAAACCAGAAAAGCAGCCAGACGCGTTAGTGATGATTCAGCAGCAAATGAATCATATTAGTCAGGTTTTAGATAGTAAATTGTCTGAATCAACCAGGGCAATTCAATCGCAATTTGGTCAGAGCGCTAAAATTATTCAGGACGTGACAGAAAAGCTGACTCGGCTTGATGAAACAAATAAACAAGTTGTAAGTTTTGCAGACCAGCTTCGGAATCTTCAGGATATTTTAAAAAATCCAAAGCAAAGAGGAGTTTTAGGAGAGTATTATTTGGAAACTGTTTTAAAGAACGTTTTACCGCCAGGCTCTTATCAAATGCAATATCCATTCAAAGATGGAACTATAGTTGATGCAGTAGTATTTGTTGATAAACGAATTATTCCAATTGACTCTAAATTTAGTTTAGAAAATTATAATAGAATATTAGAGACAAATAATGCTGAAGAGAAAAGAAAATACGAAAGAGCTTTTATAAATGATCTTAAAATTAGAATTGACGAAACATCAAAATATGTAAAGCCAGAAGAAAATACAATGGATTTCGCTTTTATGTTTATTCCTTCAGAAGCAGTTTACTACGATTTGCTTATTAATAAAGTTGGGGCAGTTACTGATGATACCAATAATTTGATTTACTATGCTGGCAAAAAAAAGGTTATAGTTATTTCTCCTACTTCTTTCTTAGCTTATCTGCAGACTGTTTTGCAGGGACTTAAGAATCAAAAGATTTCCGAACAGGCAAAAGAAGTGATTAAAGAGGTAGAACGTTTGGGTCGGCATTTATTAACTTATAGCGACTATATGAAAAAACTTGGAAATCATCTGGGTACAGCCGTGAACACTTACAAAAAAGCGCATAAAGAATTTGCCAAAGTTGATAAAGATGTGGTAAAAATAACTGGCACAGAGACAAAAATAAAACTTAAAGAGCCAGATATTGAACCGCCATTGTTAGAAGAGTAATATGTTAGCAATAATTAAAACAGGGGGCAAGCAATATAAGGTTGCTCCTGGCGACAAAATTAAAATTGAGAAAATTGATAAGAAAGAAGGTAACGAGATAACCTTTAAAGAGGTTTTGCTCTTGGAAAAGAATAGAAAATTAGAGATTGGAACTCCTTTTATAAAAGGAGCTAAGGTTGTTGGCAAAATTTTATCACAGGGAAAGGATAAAAAAGTAATTGTGTTCAAATACAAGCCTAAAACCAGGTATAAAAAGAAAGCTGGCCATCGCCAGCTCTTCACCGAAATTGAAATTATTAAAATAGAAATAGGATAAGATTAACCTCGTCTTGGCGGGGTTTTTACTTTCTTCCTTCAAAGGCGCTGGAGAGAGTATCTTCGTCAGCGTATTCCAATTCGCCTCCGATTGGGAGGCCTCGACCGAGACGGGTAATTTTAATTTGGAGATGTTTTAGTTCCCTTTCAATTAATAAGGCAGTTGTTTCACCTTCGGTTGTGGAATTAGTGGCGATAATCACTTCTTGAAAATTGCTGTTTTTAATTTTTTCTTTAAGTTTTTCAATTCTAATTTTCCTTGAATCTGATTTTTTTAAACTAATTGTTCCTCCTAAAATAAAATAAAGGCCTTTGTATTTTTTTGTCTTTTCAATTGAAATTAAATCAATTTCTTTTTCAACAATGCAGAGCAAGGTTTTATCGCGGGAAATATCTCTGCAAATTGGGCAGAGGTTACCGTCATCTAATGCCTCGAATGGATTAAAGCAAAATGAGCAGATTTTGATTGCTTTTCTCAAATCTGTAACGGAACTTAATAATTCATCAAATTTTTCTTGGTCAAGTTTTATTAGATAAAAAACAAAACGGATAGCAGTTCGCGGTCCAACAGTAGGGAATTTAGAAAATAACTCAACAAGTTTTTGAATTGATTTCGGATACATTATTCTGTATATTGTTCTTTTTCAAGATTTCTAAAACACACTCTTTGGTCATCAAAATACAGTTCAATTTTTCCAACCGGTCCGTTTCTATGCTTAGCAATAATAATTTCAGCGATATTCTTTTTAGTAGTTTCTGTATTGTACCTGTCTTCACGATATATAAGGAGTACAACGTCGCTATCCTGCTCTAAGCTCCCGCTTTCACGAAGGTCGGCTAATCTTGGGATTTGAGGACTTCTATGCTCTACTGCTCGGGAGAGCTGGGATAAAGCAAGGACCGGGACATTAATCTCTCTAGCTAATCCTTTGAGAGCTCTGGAGGTTTCAGATACTTGCTGGACAATGGTGGCTGTTGGATTTCTTGGTTCCATCAATTGCAAATAGTCAATAATAATTAGTCCCAAACCATGTTCTGCCTGCAGTCTTCTGGCCATTGCTCTCATCTGAAGAACATTAGAAGAAGCAGCGTCATCAATGTAGATCGGGGCTTCAGACAACATAGCCATTGCATGTTGAATTCTAGAAAAGTCATTATCTTCGCCTTCGCTGGAAAGCCGACCAGTTCTTAAACGCCATAAGTCAACATTAGCTAAACCAGCAATCAATCTATCTATTATTTGGTCTTTTGACATTTCTAAGCTAAAAATGCCGACTGGTATTTTTTTATTGATAGCAATGTTGGCTGCAAAATTCACAGCCATAGCGCTTTTTCCTAAAGAGGGCCGGGAAGCTAAAATTATTAAGTCAGATTTTTGCAAGCCAGCTAAGATATTATCTAAAGCAGTAAAGCCGGTCGGAAGCCCTCGGAGGCCTCCTTTGTGTTTGGAGAGTTCATCAATTCTTTCAAAAGCGCTTTCTAAACCCTCTTTAATTGGAATAAACCGTTGAGTTAAACTTTTTTGGGCAATGCTGAAAATTCTTTGTTCAGCCCGATCCAAAAGGACATCAATATCTTCTTGTTCATCATAACCCATTGTATTAATTTCCTGACTGCTTGAAATTAAATCTCTTAGTATGCGTTTTCTCTGGACAATTTTGGCGTAGTTTGAGATATGAGCGGCCGTGGGAACAGTATTGATAAGTTCAGTAAGATAACTGTTTCCACCAATTTCTTCTAACAGGTTTTTTTCTTTAAGCCGGGTAGAGGCAGATAATAAATCAACTGGCTCTCCTTTTTCAAAGAGTTCTAGAGTTGCCTGAAAAATCTGCTGGTGACTTTGTTTATAGAAATCTTTTGACTGGAGATAATCAGCTACTTTAATAATTGCATTTTTATCCAGCATTAAAGAACCTAATAATGATTTTTCCGCCTCAATATTTTGAGGCGGTAGTTTTCCTTCAATATTATTAGCCATAATACTTCTTTTTATCAGAAACAGAAAAATATAGCAACCCCTTGACAAACTTCTGGTAATGTGTATAATGGAAATCATTGTTGTAGACCGGCCGTTAGATAGAGACGGACGGATAAACATATACGTGACATAGCACTTTGAAAAATAAGAGGGCGAGGAAAAGAGTGTGTAGAGAAGCGCGTAGAGCGTATACGGATATACCTTTGAACATCAGAAAGGATTGAAAACTTTCTGCTTGGAGATTAAAATATGAATAGTTTAAGAAAAATTTTGGTTCTAGTTGTTTTGTCTGTATTGTTGTTCAGTATTGCTGGATGCACTGCATTTCATGCTCAATTAACTGCTGGTACTGGAAAAGAAGGCGTAGCAGTCGCTGCTGCTATGGCTGCTGGAGATCCTCATCCTGCAACGCCAGGAGCAACTATATCCAGTGAGTCTAAAAAAAACATAAGCCGAGCGGCCCGCGACTGACAAAAGGAGGAGAGAACAATGAGTATGAATATTAACTACAAAAAACTTTTCATAGCGCTTCTTTTTGCGGAATTAGTGCAGTTAGCTGTTTGGCTAAGACATGACATTTATCAGGTGTTTATAGCTTTGATATCTTTGATGTTTGCTTATTCTGCAGCATGTTTTATCACCAGAAGCAAAGTTTGGAGATTGGTCTTGTTTGTGTTGATATCTGTAACTGTCTGTCAAATCTCAGTTACAGTGAAAAGGGCACAAATAGATCAAAATTTTAAGCAGCAGCTTAAAGAAAATCCAACTGGAGCTTTTGTAGGTGATATAGTTCACGGATTTAAGAGAATTGCGGGCATCAGGGATGACATAAAAAACAGCTTTATTGAAGCAAGAAACGGTGATGAATATACAGGATTTGAAAGTATAAATTACCGTTATGCGACGATGGCTGTTATGGGCTTTTTGATGTTTATTAGTCTTGTTTTTAGAAAAACATCAAAAGTTCCATCGTATATCAAAGAAAAGCCGGATGTTAAAAATTGAAAGGGCTGATTTGATGGAAACTTGTCAAAAATTGAGAAACAAAATTTTGGGTCAGGGAATTATGACAGTGCTTCAACAAGGAAGAGAGCGTCTAAGAATCGCGCAAGAAGCAGGAAGAATTATGGAGATTTTTCTAGCCAAGCAATATCTTGCTTTGGCCATTGCTATGTCATAACTTCATTGACTCGGAAAAATTCAAAGGCCTGTGAGTAAAAACACAGGCCTTTTTTATTGACAGCAGGGATTTTAATTTCTATAATGAAATTAGTTCATTGGGAGTAGAAAATTACCATTTTCAGAAAAACAAAAATTGAAAGGATAAATCATGATTAATAAAAGCAGTTTGTCGCTTCGAGAAAGAATAACAATAGGGCAAACTCGGAGATTGATACAAAACAAGAAGTACAAGGAGATACCAAAAATCGGTACTCCAAAAACCGTGGACGTTGTTCTTCGAGTAATCCGAAGATGAGGTTCTTTCAATAAACAGCAAGAAGCCTGTGCATAGATTGACGCGGGCTTGACAATGGTTTCAGCAAGAGTAAAATAAAATTATTGTTGTTCTTTTATTTTTGGGTTTTAGTTTATGAAAGGGAATTACTATGGAAGGTAAAATTAGTTCGGCAGAACTTCATCCAAAGACAGTAAAAGACATAGAGAAGTTTGGCCCAGAAGAAATTCACAGAAGACGGAGTGTTTTTGCTATGGTTGCTCAAAGAAATGGTTCTCCGCTTGCTCTGGGGCTTAGAGAGGAGGCAGAATTAATAAGTAAAATATATGGAATAACATAAAACATAAATACTAAAATCCGTCCAAACAGAAAGAGGCTGCTTTTCAGCAGCCCTTTTTTATTTTTGGACCATGTGGCGTATCCTCAACCTTATATTCTGATTTTTCAATCTCTTTTCTTATTTCATCAGCTTTTTTCCAGTTTTTTTCTTTTCTGTATTTTTCCCTTTGTTCAGCAAGTTTTTTTATCTTTTCAGGAATTCTTGGCTTTTTAACTTTATCTAAATTTAAGCCAAATATTTTATCAAATTCTAATAAGAGAGCATATTTCTCTTTATTTGGTATTTTGTTATCTTTAATTAAGTTCCACATTAAAGCCAACGCCTTTGGCATATTCAGATCATCATTAATAAATTCTAAAAACCTTTTAATATAATAAGATTTTAACGATCGTTCAAATGTTGTTACTTTCTTTTTTGACTTTATTTCAGCAGTTTTTTCATAAAGATTATTTAAAGCATTTTGCGCTGATTGTAAAGATTTCCATGAAAAAGTAAGTTTAGATTTATAATGAGTTCCTAAGCATAAATATCGATAGGCAAGGGGATTAATTTCTTTTTTAATTAAACTATTTATTGTGATAATATTACCTTTTGATTTAGCCATTTTTTCTTGCCTCTCACCACCAAATTTTGGTGTGGGGGCTTGTTTCAAAATAAGGTATTCCGCATGAAGCCAGAATTTAGCCAAGTTTTTATTATACCCTGCTTCTGTCTGGGCTATTTCATTAGTATGATGAGTTGGGATAAGATCAATGGCGCCGGTGTGGATGTCAAAAGGAATTCCCAAATACTTTATGCTTATGGCAACACATTCTGTGTGCCAGCCGGGAAATCCTTTTCCCCAGGGAGATTTCCATTCCATTTGTCTTTTTACTTCTTTTGGAGCGAATTTCCATAAAGCAAAATCAGTTGGATTTTTCTTCCCCTTTGCCATTTTTATTCTGGCCCCGGGCTTTAATTTTCTTTTTTTAGATCCAGTTAATTTTCCATAATCTTTTATTTTTGAAGTATTAAAATATACGCCGTCTTCTGTCTGATATGTATATCCTTTCTTTTCTAAAAGTTTGATTAAATCAATTTGTTCTTTAATAGTATCGGTTGCTTTAATCCATTTATCAGGAGATTTGATATTTAACGCTTTTATATCTTTTTGAAAAGATTTAATGTAAAATTCAGCAATTTGCCAGGCCGTTTTTTTCTCTTTTCTGGCTCTTAATTCTATTTTATCTTTACCAGTATCCGCATCTGAAGTTAAATGTCCAACATCAGTAATATTCATTATATGCTTTACTTTGTATTTATTGTATTCTAAAACTCTTTTAAGAATATCATTGAAGATATACGTTCTTAAGTTTCCAATATGAGCATACCAGTAAACAGTTGGCCCGCAAGTATAAAGACCAACTTTTTTGTTTTTCAATGGTTTAAATATTTGTTTTTTTCTTCCCAAAGTATTATATAGTTTTAGCATTATTTCATTCTACCAAATTTCCCAAAAAAGAAAACCGCCCAAGACCTGATCTTGGGCAAATATTGTTGTCAAAAGTCATAACACGGTCTTTAAAAGTGTGGTTGATATCGGATATCAACCAGCTGTTGGTTGATATCCGATATCACAAAACCCTTGACATGTTTTATATAAGGTGTATAATTAAACCAGCGTGAAATTAAAAAGTTCATAATTGAAGATAAGAATGGAAAGGAATAGAAATGGAAAAAAGTATATTAGATTTAATTTATTTGTCTTCTGGAATTTTTATCACGGATGCGGAGTTTGAAGATGATAATTTGGGGATAGTAGTTACTTGTTTTGTATCAGGGCAAAATCAGTATTCAATTAAACCAGTTCCTTATGTAACAACGGAGAATTATGTTCGTTGTTTATCTCAAGCCAGTTTTCTACTGACCAAGCACATCTTCGAACATAAATTAATTTCATTGGATCTTCCGGTGAAAACTTTTATTAGAGTAGCTACCAGTCACGAACTTTACTATCGAAATCTATCAATGACGTTTCACTCTCGGGTTGAAAAAGATGCGAAATTCAAGATGCGGCTTGTTCTTAAAAATTTTAGAGAAATTAAACGGCTTCAGGATTTTATTTTATTTACATTTGCAAATACACGAACGGTTATCAGCGGGGAAATGAGTTTTGTTTTTGTTAAATAGTGGAGCGTTGTTGAAAAAAGGGCGTGTTAGTTGTTACTGACCGCCCGTTTTTTTTGCGAATTTTTGATAAAAACTTTGGTTTATGATAAGATAAAATGAATGAAAAAGATTGATGTTATCATCGCTTTAATTATTGGAGAATTAACCGCCTTATATTTTGTTTTTCTTTTTAAAGATATAAATTGTAGTATTTGGGCATTGTGTGTAATTTTTCCAATTTTAAGCATAGTTTGTCTTTGGCTCGCATATTTCATTGGCAAGAAGTACTTTTTTATTTTTCAGGGAGCCAAGTTTCTGTTAATAGGAGTCTTAGGCACTTTGATTGATTTGGGAGTATTAAACATATTAATTTGGATCTCAGGAATTAGCTCGGGTTTGCTTTTCCCGGTTTTTAAAGGAATTTCTTTTATTGTTGCTAATTGCAATAAATATTTTGGACACAAGTTTTGGGTTTTTGAGAAAAAGGAAATGATTGGGATAAAAAAGGAGTTTAGCAGATTTTTCTTTGTAAGCTTAGGCGGTTTGATAATTAACGTTATAGCAGCTTCTTTAATAGTGAATCTAATTCAACCGCAGTTTGGTTTGTCTGAAACAGTCTGGGCAAATATTGGAGGAATTATTGCAGCTTTAGCTACTATCGTCTGGAATTTCTTAGGTTACAAATTTTTAGTATTCAAAAAATAGTATACGAATAGCCTTAACGAATAGGCACATACGAATATTCGTATCATTGGTATGTTATTTGTATATTAGTATCGCTTATGTCAAATTTAGTTTTATATCGCAAATATAGGCCTCAGACCTTTGCCGAAATTATTGGTCAAGAGCATGTTGTTCAAACATTGAGCAACGCGCTTACTTTAGCAATGATTTCCCATGCTTATATTTTTTCTGGCCCGCGCGGTTCGGGAAAAACTAGTATTGCCCGGCTTTTAGCCAAAGCGGCAAATTGCCGCAATCGTCAGGACAATCAATTTGAACCTTGTGGAAAATGCTCTTCTTGCTTAGAAATTCAACAAGGAAGGTCTTTGGATTTAATTGAAATTGATGCTGCTTCTCATAGAGGAATTGACGAAATCAGGGAATTAAGAGATGGAATTAGATTTTTTCCTACAAAAGAGAAATACAAGGTCTTTATAATTGATGAAAGCCATCAGCTTACAAAAGAAGCAGTTAACGCTCTTTTAAAAACTTTAGAAGAGCCGCCTGCTCATGCAATCTTTATTTTAGCTACCACTGAAATCCATAAAATGATTCCTACTATTATTTCTCGCTGCCAGAGATTTGATTTTAGAAAACTGACCCTGCAGGAGATTGTTAAAAGATTAGATATTGTTTCTAAGAAAGAACAGGCAAATATTGATAAATCAGCTCTTGAAATTATTGCTTTGAATTCCGGCGGTTCAATAAGAGATGCCGAGAGTTTATTAGATCAAGCCCTGACTTTTGCTGGAACTTTAGGCAGAGAGGGGATAATTAAAACAGAAGATATCAAAGATTTATTAGGATTAGCTGATACAAGCTTAATCAGCCAGTTTGTTGATTTTATTTCAGAGAAAAACGGACAAGGGGCTATTAAGTTTTTACAGGAAACTTTTGACAAAGGCTATGATCCTCAAGAATTTGTCAAGGCATCAATTGGTTATTTAAGGCAGGCAATGCTTTTGAAGATAAACCCTGACGCAATGAATCCAGTGATTATTGGTTTAACTAAAGAAGAGCAGGAAAAGATTCAAAACCAAGCATCAAAGTTCACTTCGCAAGAGCTTCAGCGCATTTTAAATCTTTTCCTGGAAGCGGAAAACAAAATGAAATATTCTTCAATTCCTCAACTCCCTTTAGAATTAGCAATAGTTGACATAATCCAAAAACAAGGGTAAAATATATTCATTGCCGGGTCGTCTAATGGTAGGACATCACCCCTTGGAGGTGACTATCTAGGTTCGAGTCCTAGCCCGGCAGCCAATTTGTAAAGTTTGCGTTTCCCGCCTCGCTCGGGGCTTCGCCCCTCGCTTCGGCAAGCGAATTTTCAAGCAATTTCCAAGGGTTTTTGTATTCCACAAAA